>NZ_JBHXSY010000004.1:86302-321038 GCF_042715295.1 Streptomyces sp. NPDC058701
GTAGAGCGCCTGCATGGCATGCAGGAGGTCTGGAGTTCAATTCTCCATAGCTCCACAAAATCAGAATCCCGTCCCCAACTGGGGGCGGGATTCTTGCTTTTGCCCCCTTTGTGCTTGCTGGCCGGGCCTGTACCGGCATGGCAGAATCGAAGCGCCGGAGGGGGACACGACGGCCCGACGCGGGAGGGAGTCGCTGACGGATGGGTGCACACCGGCGGCGGTGCGACTGGTGCAACAACGGCACGCCGATCGTGCGGGACATGGACCCGGTCAACTCCGACTACCAGTACTGGTGCGAGGAATGCGCGCGGGCGCTGATCATAAAAGGCGATCCGATCGAGACGTACCGTGAGCTGGAAGGGGAGCCGATCTACGGCCGGCTGCTCGACGAGCACTGCACGCTCAAGCGGTTCTACCAGTTCGCCCGAGCGTGACGTAAGCAGGTCAAAACGGACATGGCCCGTGGTCGGCGGAAACCGATTTTTGGACCAGGGCCATGACCGTGTAATGTTTGAGACGTCGCCGAGGGGAACCGGCAAGGGACACCGAGCGACGAGCAGTACGAGGGGCTATAGCTCAGTTGGTAGAGCGCCTGCATGGCATGCAGGAGGTCTGGAGTTCAATTCTCCATAGCTCCACAGTGAAGAAGCGGGCCACCCGGATCGGGTGGCCCGCTTCTCGTTGTCCCGCGTCGGCTTCCGCTTCTGGTTCCGGTTCCGGTTCCGCGTCCGGCGCCGCCTCCGCCTCCACGACGCGGACGGTCCGAGCGGGCGCCGGGGGCGCTGCGGTACCCTGGCGCCATGCGTGCCGTACGCCTTCTGCTTACCGAGCCGCGCTGATCAGTGCCGACCCTCCAGCGGTCGGCATCGGCGCGGCGTCCCCTCCTGTGCGAGGGGTTTTTTCGTTTGGGCAGGCAGAGACGGCAGAGACGATCGATGGAGCTTCAGAAATCATGAGCGAGACGAACACCCCGGCCCCCGAGGCGGCCGAGGCGCACCGCTACACGGCTGCCATGGCCGCCGACATCGAGGCACGCTGGCAGGACGTCTGGGACGAGCAGGGCACCTACGAGGCGCCGAACCCGACCGGCGACCTGGCCGGTGACCCCGCGGTCGTCGCCAAGCCCAAGAAGTTCATCATGGACATGTTCCCGTACCCGTCCGGTGCGGGGCTGCACGTCGGCCACCCGCTCGGGTACATCGCCACCGACGTCTTCGCCCGCCACCAGCGGATGACCGGCCACAACGTCCTGCACACCCTGGGCTTCGACGCATTCGGCCTGCCGGCCGAGCAGTACGCCGTCCAGACCGGTACCCACCCGAGGGTCTCGACCGAGGCGAACATCGAGAACATGAAGGTCCAGCTGCGCCGGCTGGGCCTGGGCCACGACAAGCGCCGCTCGTTCGCGACGATCGACCCGGACTACTACAAGTGGACCCAGTGGATCTTCCTGCAGATCTACAACTCCTGGTACGACGCGGACGCCGGCACGGCACGGCCGATCGCCGAGCTGGTCGCCGCATTCGAGGACGGCTCCCGTGAGGTTCCGGGCGGCCGTGCGTGGGCGGAGCTGACCGCGGGCGAGCGGGCCGACGTACTGAACGGCTTCCGCCTGGCGTACGCCTCGGACGCGCCGGTGAACTGGTGCCCGGGGCTGGGCACCGTACTGGCCAACGAGGAGGTCACCGCGGACGGCCGTTCCGAGCGCGGCAACTTCCCGGTCTTCAAGGCCAAGCTGAGCCAGTGGAACATGCGTATCACCGCGTACGCCGACCGGCTGCTGGACGACCTGGACGCACTGGACTGGCCCGAGGCCATCAAGCTGCAGCAGCGGAACTGGATCGGCCGCAGCGAGGGCGCCCGCGTGGACTTCGCCGTCGGCGGCGCCGGCGCGATCACCGTCTTCACCACCCGCCAGGACACGCTGTTCGGCGCCACCTACATGGTGCTGGCGCCCGAACACGAGCTGATCTCCACCATCGTCCCGGCGGCCTGGCCCGAGGGCACGCACCCCGTGTGGACCGGCGGCCACGCCACTCCGGCCGAAGCCGTCAACGCGTACCGGAAGCAGGCCGCGTCGAAGTCGGACGTCGAGCGGCAGGCGGACGCCAAGGAGAAGACGGGCGTCTTCACCGGTGCGTACGCCACCAACCCGGTCAGCGGCGAGCAGGTCCCGGTCTTCATCGCCGACTACGTGCTGATGGGCTACGGCACCGGCGCGATCATGGCCGTCCCGGCGCACGACAGCCGCGACTTCGCCTTCGCGCGCGCCTTCGAGCTGCCGATGCGCTGCGTCGTGCAGCCGTCCGACGGCCGCGGCACCGACCCGGCCGAGTGGGACGACGCGTTCGCCTCGTACGACGCGAAGCTGGTCAACTCCGCGTGCTCCGGCCTGTCGCTGGACGGGCTGGGCGTGGTCGAGGCCAAGGCCCTGATCACCGACTGGCTGGCCGAGCGCGGCATCGGCGAGGGCACCGTCAACTTCCGCCTGCGCGACTGGCTGTTCAGCCGCCAGCGGTACTGGGGCGAGCCCTTCCCGATCGTCTACGACGAGGACGGCGTCGCGCACCCGCTGCCCGAGTCGATGCTGCCGCTGGAACTGCCGGAGGTCGAGGACTACTCGCCGCGCACCTTCGAGCCGGACGACGCGCTGTCGCAGCCCGAGACCCCGCTGTCACGCAAGGCCGACTGGGTCGAGGTCGAGCTGGACCTGGGCCGCGGCGAGGGCGTCAGGCGCTACCGGCGCGAGACCAACACCATGCCGAACTGGGCCGGCTCCTGCTGGTACGAGCTGCGCTACCTGGACCCGCACAACGCGTCCGCGCTGGTGGACCCGGAGATCGAGCAGTACTGGATGGGTCCGCGCGAGGGCCAGCCGCACGGCGGCGTCGACCTGTACGTGGGCGGCGCCGAGCACGCGGTGCTGCACCTGCTGTACGCGCGCTTCTGGTCGAAGGTGCTGTTCGATCTGGGTCACGTCTCGTCGGTGGAGCCGTTCCACAAGCTGTACAACCAGGGCATGATCCAGGCGTTCGTCTACCGCGACGAGCGCGGTTTCCCGGTCTCGGCCACCGACGTCGAGGAGCGGGACGGCCGGTTCTACTTCGAGGGCGAGCCCGTCAAGCGCGAGCTGGGCAAGATGGGCAAGTCCCTGAAGAACGCCGTCACGCCGGACGAGATCTGCGAGGAGTACGGCGCGGACACCCTGCGCCTGTACGAGATGGCGATGGGCCCGCTGGACGTCTCGCGTCCGTGGGACACCCGCGCCGTCGTCGGCCAGTACCGCCTGCTCCAGCGCCTGTGGCGCAACATCGTGGACGAGGAGACGGGCGCGGTGACCGTCGTCGACGCCGAACCCGCCGAGGACACCCTGCGCGTGCTGCACAAGGCGATCGACGGGGCCGGCGCCGACCTGGCCGCGCTGCGCTTCAACACCGCCATCGCCAAGATCACCGAGCTGAACAACGCGCTGACGAAGGCGGGCCGTCCGCTGGAGCGCACGGTCGCCGAGCAGCTGGTGCTGCTGGTCGCCCCGCTGGCCCCGCACATCGCGGAGGAGCTGTGGCACCGGCTGGGCCACAGCGACTCGGTGGTCCACCAGGACTTCCCGGTCGCGGACCCGGCGTACGTCGTCGACGAGACCGTGACCTGCGTGGTCCAGGTCAAGGGCAAGGTCAAGGCGCGTCTGGAGGTTCCGCCGGCGATCTCGGACGCGGACCTGGAGCAGCTGGCCGTCACCGACGCCGGTGTGGTCGCGGCGCTGGGCGGTGCGGAGATCCGCAAGGTGATCGTGCGCGCGCCGAAGCTGGTGAACATCGTCATCTGACGGCCGGCCCCGGTCTAGGGGTATTCCCGTACGGGCAGGTTGGGGGTTCGATTGGAACCCCTGGCCTGCCCGTGGCGTTTACCGTGGAGGAGACGGAATAGGCAGGGGAAAGGAACCTCATGGAGGCCGCGTTGATCATCTTCGCGCTGGTGGTGCTTTTCGCCTTCCTGGGCCTGGGCGCGTATGCGACGGTCAAGGTGGTGGGGGCCGCGAAGCGGGGTGTGGACCGCACGATCACGCAGGCGCGGCGGACGGTCGAGGACACGACGCTGCGGGCGAAGAGCCTCGGACAGGTCGGGGTGAGCGGCTCGCTGGCGCAGCTGCGCCTCGACCTGCGGACGTCGATGCGGACCACGCAGCAGGCGCTGTACCAGGGCGTCCAGACGGACGCCTCGCTGCGGGAGTCGATCGGCCTGTTCGAGCGGCTCAGCGCACATGGCCACGAGCTGGACGACGAGCTGAAGCGGCTGGAGCAGGAGCCGGACCGCAAGCGGATCGCCGCTCTCCTGCCTGACCTGCGGGAACGCACGTCCAAGGTCACGCAGGCGGCGGATTCGCTGCGGTGGGCTGCGCGAGACCGGGCCCGGCGGTTCGCCGAGGACGACCTGAGCGTGCTGTCGGCCCAGATCGAGATGGAGTCGGGGGCGCTGCGGGACTGGTCGCCGGAGTCGGTGGACGAGCTCGCGGCGGCGGCAGCGGCGTGGGACGCGGCGCAGGGGCCGGCGGCGCAGGGGCCGGCCGCTCAGGCTCAGGCGTCGGCTCCGGGCGGCCGGGGTGCGGCGGGCCGGGGTGCGGGAGCCGATCGGGCGGCCCTGAACGAGGCGCCTCCGGCGGCGCCCTACCCGTGGCAGAAGGCGCGGCGGCCGGAGAGCACGACCTGAGGGACGCCCGGCTGCCCGAGGTCTGTGCCCCAGGGGTGCCCGGAGAAGTGGTCCGGGGCCGGCAGAGGTGTGTCCGCAGGGGTGGGGTCGAGGGCTGGCCGAGGTGCCCGGAGGGGTGATCCGGAGAGGCTCTGGAGCGGGTCCGGGGAGCCGGTGAGGACACCGAGGGGGGTCCCAGGCTGCCGTGGAACCCGTACGGGCGGTAACCTCCGGCTCATGTCCCGCCATGTCGCCATCATCACCGATTCCACGGCCTACCTGCCCCAACCGGCCATGGCGCGGCACGGAATCACCGCCGTCCCGCTCACCGTGGTGCTCGGCGACGAGGCGCTGGAGGAGGGCACCGAGATCTCGGCGCGAAGCCTCGCCCTGGCCCTTCAGAAGCGCCGCTCGGTCACCACCTCGCGCCCCGGACCCGAGGAGTTCGTCCGGGCCTACCGGGCCGCCGCTGACGCCGGTGCTGCCGGCATCGTGAGCCTGCACCTGTCCTCCGAGTTCTCCGGCACCTACGACTCCGCGGTGGTCGCTTCCAGGACCGCGCCCGTGCCCGTCCGCGTCGTCGACACCGGCATGGTCGCGATGGCCCTCGGGTTCTGCGCCCTGGCCGCTGCCGAGGTGGCCGAGACGGGCGGTTCCCTGGACGAGGCCGTGGCCGCCGCGGAGAAGCGGGCGGCGGACATGTCCGCGTACTTCTACGTCGACACCCTCGACTACCTCCGGCGCGGCGGCCGGATCGGGGCCGCACAGGCCCTGCTCGGGTCGGCCCTGGCGGTGAAACCGCTGCTGACGCTGGACGGGGGGCGGATCGAGATGCTGGAGAAGGTGCGTACGGCCTCGAAGGCGATCGCCCGGCTCGAGGAGCTGGCCGTCGAGCGCGCCGGTTCGGCCAGCGTCGACGTGGCGGTGCACCACCTGGCCGCGCCGGAACGGGCCGAGAAGCTGGCGCAGCGGCTGCGCGAGCGCATCCCCGGGCTGGTGGAGATGCACGTCAGCGAGGTGGGTGCGGTGATCGGCGCGCACACCGGACCGGGGCTGTTGGCGGCCGTCGTCTCGCCGCGCTGAGCGATTCCCTGGGTGGCCGGTGGCCGGTGGCCGGTGGCCGGTGGTCGGCGGTCGGCGGTCGTCGAGGAGCACCCGAACGGGTGATGCGGTTATCCACAACGGTCCCTCCATCCACCGGAATTGAGGGTTCCGAACGGGGTTCGGGATCGGCTCGTACGGTCGTGTCATGACTCTGCGAACGCGAACGCGCACTCCGATTTCCTCCCGTGCCACCAGTGGCCCGGGCCGATCCCGCTCCTCTTACGGCCGGGTGCGACTCCGGGGCGGCGGGCCGCGCCGGGCGCCCGTCGAGCCGGGCGCGGTGCGGCGGCGGGCCGAAGCCCTGCTCGGCGGCAGCAGCCCGCCCGAGTGGCCCTCTGGGGGCCCGCCGGGGGCGCGGTCCGGAGTGCCGTCGGGGGAGTTGTCCCGGGCGCCTCAGACGGGGGTGGGCGGCTTGCCCGGGGTGGCTCCGGTGGCTCGGCACGGGGAGCCTCCGGGGGCGCGGCGGGAAGCGCCGTCCGGGGCGGCTGCTGGAACGTTGCCCGGAGTGCCGCCGGAGGCGGGGGAGGCGCTGGGGCTTTCGGCCGGGGAGGCGCGGAGGCTGGCCGTGCGGGAGCGGTTACCCGTGTGGCTCCAGGCCCGCTGCGGGGTGGAGCCGCGCACGGTGGGGGCCGTCGCGGTCGTGCTCCTCGTGGCGGTCGGATGCGCAGCTCAGCAGTTCTGGTCGGCCCGGCCGCAGCCGGTGACGGCTCCCGCGGTGATCGCCCCGGCTCCGGCCCCCGTGCCGGTCGCGGCGGCGGCGCCGGCGGGCGGGTCCGCCGGGGGTCCGGCCCCGCCCGGCGGCGCGCGGATCGTTGTCGACATCGGCGGCAAGGTGCGGGAGCCGGGGGTGCGGCGGCTGCCCGCCGGTTCGCGGGTGGAGGACGCGCTGGCCGCCGCCGGGGGAGTGCGGCCGGGCACGGACACCACCGGGCTCAACCGGGCCCGGGTGCTGGTGGACGGCGAGCAGGTGCTGGTCGGCGTACCGGCCCCGGCGCCGGCACCGCCGCAGTCTCCGGCGCACCCGCTGTCGCCGCCGGGCGGGGGCGTCGGTCCGGGCGCGGGCCCGCTGAGCCTCGGCACGGCCACGGTCGAGCAGCTGGACGGGCTGCCCGGGGTCGGGCCGGTGCTGGCACGGCACATCGTGGACTTCCGCACCGCTCGCGGTGGCTTCCGCTCGGTTGAGGAGCTCCGCCAGGTGAACGGCATCGGCGAGCGGCGCTTCGCCGACCTGCGCCGCCTGGTGCGGCCGTGAACCGCCCCGAGGGGACGGGTCCGGCGGATCTGCGCCTGGTCCCACCGGCCCTGGCCGCGTGGGCGGCCGCCGCGCTCGCGCTGGGCGCGCCCGGCGCGTGGACGGCCGCCGGGGTGGGACTGGGCGCCGTCGGTGCCGGGCTGCTGGTGCCGGCCGCCTGCCGGCTTCCGGGAGGGCGGTGGCGGATCGCCGCCGCCGCGGGCGCCGCCCTGCTGTGCGCGGCGGCCGGGGCCGGGGTGGCGGGGCTGGAGCGGGCCGGGGCCCGGGCCGGGCCGGTGGCGGGGCTGGCCCGGGAGCACGCGCGGGTCCTCGCCGAGTTCACCGTCGGCTCCGACCCCCGGGTGCCCCGCGGGGGCAACGGGCCGCCGTTGGTGGTCCTGGACGCGGTGGTGACCCGCGTGACCGGGCCCGACGGGGCGCGCACTCGGGTCGAGACCCCGGTGCGGGTACTCGCCGGGCACCCGGCGTGGGCCCGGCTGCTGCCTTCCACGCGGGTGGAGGTGGTCGCCCGGCTGGCTCCGGCCCGGGAGGGGGAGCGGGCGGTGGCGCTGCTGCGGCCGGGCGGGGACACCCCGCCCGCGGTGACCGGCGGCCCGAGCGCCGCCCAGCGCGTGGCGGGCCGGCTGAGGGCCGGGCTGCGCGAGGCCACCGAAGGCCTCGCGCCGGACGCGCGGGCGCTCCTGCCGGGCCTGGTCGTCGGCGACACCTCCCGGGTGCCGCCCGACCTGGACGAGGCGTTCCGGGCCACCGACCTGCTGCACCTCCTGGCCGTCTCGGGGTCCAACCTGACCGTGGTGCTGTTCCTGCTCATCGGGCCGCCCGCCCGCGCGCAGCGGGCCGAGCGGCGCGGGCTTGCCCCCCTCCTCGGGCTCTCGCTGCGGGCGACCGCCCTGTGCGGGGGCGCCCTGACCCTGGCGTTCGTGGTGGTCTGCCGGCCGGAGCCGAGCGTGCTGCGGGCCGCGGCCTGCGGGGCGCTCACCCTGGCCGCCCTCGCCACAGGGAGGCGCCGCTCCCTGATCCCCGCCCTGGCCGCCGCCGTGCTGCTGCTCGTGCTGTACGAGCCGTGGCTGGCCCGCAGCGCGGGCTTCCTGCTCTCCGTCCTGGCCACCGGGGCCCTGCTGGCCCTCGCCCCCCGGTGGAGCGCGGCCCTGCGCGGGCGCGGGATGCGGCCGCGGCTCGCCGAGGCGGTGGGGGCCGCGGCGGCCGCCCAGGCGGTGTGCGCCCCCGTGGTCGCGGTGCTCGCGGCCCGGGTCAGCCTGGTGGCGGTGCCGTGCAACCTGCTGGCCGAGCTCGCGGCGGGCCCGGCCACCGTGCTCGGATTCGCGGCGCTCGCCGCGGCCCCGGTGTCGATGCCCGCCGCGGAGGTGCTCGCCCGGTGCGCCGGCGTGCCGGCCGGGTGGATCGCCGCCGTGGCCCGGGCCGGGGCCCGGCTGCCGGGGGCCGAACTGCCCTGGCCGGGCGGGGTCGGCGGGGGCCTGCTGCTGGCCGCCGCGACGCTGGCCTTCGCGGGCCTCTGCGCCCGGTTCGGCCGACGGCGGTGGGTCTGCGCCGCCTTGGCCGTGCTGCTGCTCCTCGCCGTCCTGCGGCCGCCCCAGCTGGTCCGTACGCTCGCGCACTGGCCTCCGCCCGACTGGAGGCACGTCCAGTGCGCCGTGGGCCAGGGGGACGCCGGCGTCCTCGCACTCGGTCCCGGCACGGCCGTGGTGATCGACGCCGGCCCGGAGCCCGGCCCCGTGGACGCGTGCCTGCGGACCCTGGGCGTGCGCCGCGTGCCGCTGCTCGTGCTGACGCACTTTCACGCGGACCACGTGGGAGGCCTGCACGGCGTGCTGCGAGGACGGTCCGTGGGTGTGATTCAGGCCACCACACTGGAAGAGCCGCCGGGGCAGGCCCAGTTCGTCCGCCGGGCCGCGGCCGCCGCGGGAGTACCCGTCGTACCGGCGGCGGCGGGGGAGCGGCGCAGGGCCGGACCGCTGGAGTGGGAGGTGCTGTGGCCGCCCGCCGGACCGCCGCCCGGCGGACCCAACGACGCGAGCATCGCCCTGCTCGTACGCGGTGCGGGGCTCACCCTGCTCCTGCTGGGAGACCTCGAACCACCAGCCCAGCAGGCCCTCTTGAGCCACCATCCGGAACTGGGACCGGTGGACGTCCTCAAAGTCGCCCACCACGGCTCGGCGCACCAGGACCGCGAACTGCTCGCCCGCGTCCGACCGCGGTTCGCCATCGTCCCGGTCGGTGCGGAGAACCGCTACGGGCACCCCGCACCAGGTACGCTCACGCGACTGCGGGCGATGGGGACGACCGTGCTGCGCACCGACACCGACGGCTCGATCGCCGTGGCCGGGGCCGGACCGGGGATGCGGGCGTTTCCGGCCAACCGGCGCCGGAGCCGGCACGGGCATACCGGGCGCGACCCTGCCGTTTGCCCCGAACCCGACAGCATGATCGAATTCCTTTTCGCCAGAGCGGCACAAGTCCACACAGCACGGGGGTGCACAGACCATGTTCGGGCGACGACGGGGGATGGAGACGGCCGGGAGTTCCGGCCCGCACGCATCCGCCACACTGACGCTCCCGCCGACGGCGCGTCTGCTCAGCTGCCGGGTCCTCGACACGGTCCACCAGCCGGTCCGGCTGGCGGCGTTCGAGGTGACCGACCCGATCGGCCGCCGGATCGTCAGCGGGGAGACCGACCCGTACGGCGGGTTCACGGCGGCCGTGCCGGAGGGGGAGTACCGGCTCTCGGTGACCGCCGAGGGGTACGCACCGTTCCACGGGGCGACGATCGTGGGGGATCCGGCGCAGCCCGGCACCGCGGAGATCATCCTGGACGCGGTGGAGCCGCCGCTGCTGCCGCAGCCCGGCCACTGGGAACTCGACCCGACGCATTCGTCGATCGGCTTCTCGGCCCGCCACATAGGGTTCGCGCGCATCCGCGGCCGGTTCAACACCTTCGCCGGCGCGGTGCGGATCGCGGAACGCATGGAGGACTCCTCCATGCACGTGATCATCGACGCGGCGAGCATCGACACGGGACTGCGGATGCGGGACGACCACCTGCGGTCCGCGGACTTCCTGGACGCGGTCCGGCACCCCACGGTGGAGTTCTACAGCGAGCGGTTCATCCACCGCAGCGGCAGCCGCTGGGCCGTCGCGGGCGCCCTGACCCTGCACGGGGTCAGCCGCTCCGTGACCCTGGACACCCGGTATCTGGGCCTGGGCACGGGCTTGGAGGGCGAGCCCAGGGCGGCCTGCCGGGCCACGGCCGAACTGCACCGCGAGGACTTCACCCTGAACTGGCAGTCGGTGCTGGCGCACGGGATCGCGGCCATCGGGTCGGGCGTCGACGTGACGCTGGACGTCCAGATCGTCCACAAGGCCTGACGGGGTCAGGGAGCTTCCAGCCAGCCCTCGTAGGCGTCGGCGAGCGAGTCGAGCGCGGCCGGGTCCAGTTGTTCCCGCGGGTCCTCGACGACCACCAGCCACTGGGCGTCCTCGGCGTCGTCCTCGCCGGCCAGGGCGTCGCGGACCAGCTGCGGCTCCTCCGGCAGGCCGAAGAGGTCCGCGGCCTCCCGCGCCACTTCCTCGGCGGCGTCGCGGTCGGGCAGGACGAGTACATGTCGCACGTTCACGCGACCATTCTGGGGCACGCGGCGCGGCGGGCTGTCAGTGCGTCGTGGGATGCTGGAGCCGATGGCCACCAGGAAGAACTCCACCGACGATCCGCTCGCCCCGCTCATCCTCGCGGTGGGGCAGGAGGACCTGCTGCTCGACCGCGCCGTGCGGGAGGTCGTGACGGCCGCCCGCGCCGCCGACGCCGATACGGACGTGCGCGACCTCGCCCCGGAACAGCTCCAGCCCGGCACGCTGGCCGAGCTGACGAGCCCGTCGCTCTTCTCCGAGCGCAAGGTGCTGATCGTGCGCAACGCGCAGGACCTGTCGGCGGACACGGTCAAGGAGGTCAAGGCGTACCTCGCCGCGCCCTTCGAGGAGATCAGCGTCGTGCTCCTCCACGCGGGCGGCGTCAAGGGCAAGGGGCTGCTCGACGCGGCCCGGAAGGCCGGGGCCCGCGAGGTCGCCTGCCCGAAGATGACCAAGGCGGCGGACCGACTGGCCTTCGTACGGGGCGAGTTCCGCACCCTGGGCAGGTCGGCGACACCCGAGGCGTGCCAGACCCTGGTGGACGCGATCGGCAGCGACCTGCGGGAGCTGGCGAGCGCGGCGGCGCAGTTGTGCGCGGACGTCGAGGGCACCATCGACGAGGCCGTGGTCGGCCGGTACTACACGGGCCGGGCGGAGGCCTCCAGCTTCACGGTGGCCGACCGGGCCGTCGAGGGGCGCGCGGCGGAGGCACTCGAAGCGCTGCGCTGGTCCCTCTCCACCGGGGTGGCCCCGGTGTTGATCACCAGCGCCCTGGCTCAGGCGGTACGGGCGATCGGCAAGCTGGCCTCCGCCCCGCGCGGTGCCCGTCCGGGCGACCTCGCCCGGGACCTGGGCATGCCACCGTGGAAGATCGACCGGGTCCGCCAGCAGATGCGGGGCTGGTCGGCCGACGGCGTCGCCGACGCGCTGCGCGCCGTGGCCGCCGCCGACGCGGGCGTCAAGGGCGGCGGCGACGACCCCGAATACGCGCTGGAGAAGGCCGTGGTGGCCGTCGCCCACGCCGCCCGCCCGCCCCGCCGCTAGGGCCTCAGTTCCGGATCGCGCCGGGCCCGTGCCGTACCCGGCCCGGCCGTACCCGGCTCGTGCGCGTACCGGCGCAGCCGCTCGAACCGGCTGCACGCGCCCGAGCGCGGGCGGACCGGTGGCTTCCCGTGGTGCACGGCACCGGACGGCGCGGGGCCGTGGGCCGGCGGGGTCCGGCAGCCGCGGGATCCGTCCGGATCAGGACGCAAAGAAGCCCCCCAGTGGGGACCAGGGGGCTTCCACGCTGGTCAGCGTGGCGTACCAGCCAGCGTGCCGTGTCTGGAAAGTCACGAGGTGTGCCGCACTTGCCGCGGCTCGCGCGAGCAGGCCGCGTGCGGCGCGGTGTGCCGGTCTGGAGCGGAAGAGAGGGCCCGCTGAGTCCCTACCGGCGATTCACATCGAGAGCTCAGCCCTGCAGGGCGGCAACCTTGGTGGCCAGCGCCGACTTCTTGTTGGCGGCGGCGTTCTTGTGGATGACGCCCTTCGAGACAGCCTTGTCGAGCGCACGCGCGGCAGCGCGAGAAGCCACGGTGGCCTTCTCGGCGTCACCGGCGACGACGGCCTCGCGGGCCTTGCGGATCGCGGTCTTGAGCGAAGACTTGACGGCCTTGTTGCGCAGGCGCGCCTTCTCGTTCGTCTTGTTCCGCTTGATCTGGGACTTGATGTTCGCCACGAATAGAGCCTTTTCAGGTTCAGAGTTTTGTGCTTCGGATTGCGTCCCGCAGCTGAGAGGGCATACGAGACACAGCCACCCAGGCTACCAGGCACTCTGCGGGTGGCCCAAACCGAGCGCACTGCCCCGTCCATGGGACCATGGGAGTCTGCGTACAGGTCCGAGATCCCGCCGTCGAGAGCGACGGGAGCCGGATCCGCGCTCCGACCGACGCTCCGCAAACGCTTCCGACTGCGACCCGAGAATCAGGACACTGCGTGCCCGCGATCCCCAGCCACGTGCCCGAGCCGAGCCGTACCGACCCGGCGCTGATCCGCAACTTCTGCATCATCGCGCACATCGACCACGGCAAGTCGACCCTTGCCGACCGGATGCTCCAGCTCACCGGTGTGGTCGACCAGCGGCAGATGCGCGCCCAGTACCTCGACCGCATGGACATCGAGCGTGAGCGCGGCATCACGATCAAGTCCCAGGCGGTCCGGCTGCCCTGGGCGCCGAACACGGGTGAGGACGTGGGCAGGACCCACGTCCTCAACATGATCGACACCCCCGGGCACGTCGACTTCACCTACGAGGTCTCCCGCTCCCTCGCCGCGTGCGAGGGCACCGTCCTGCTCGTGGACGCGGCCCAGGGCATCGAGGCCCAGACCCTCGCCAACCTGTACCTGGCGATGGAGAAGGACCTCGCGATCGTCCCGGTCCTGAACAAGATCGACCTGCCGGCCGCCCAGCCGGAGAAGTTCGCCGAGGAGCTCGCGAACCTGGTCGGCTGCCAGCCGGAGGACGTCCTGCGCGTCTCGGCCAAGACCGGCCTCGGCGTGGACGTGCTGCTGGACAAGATCGTCGCCACGGTCCCGGCCCCCGTCGGCCCCAAGGACGCCCCGGCCCGCGCCATGATCTTCGACTCGGTCTACGACTCGTACCGCGGCGTCGTGACCTACGTCCGTGTCGTCGACGGCCAGCTCAACAAGCGCGAGCGCATCCGGATGATGTCGACCGGCGCCACCCACGAGCTGCTGGAGATCGGCGTCTCCTCGCCGGAGATGACCCCGGCCGACGGCATCGGCGTCGGCGAGGTGGGCTACATCATCACCGGCGTGAAGGACGTCCGTCAGTCCAAGGTCGGTGACACCATCACCAGCCTGCACAATGGCGCGACCGAGGCCCTCGGCGGCTACAAGGACCCGCGCCCGATGGTGTTCTCCGGCCTGTACCCGCTCGACGGCTCGGACTACCCGGACCTGCGCGAGGCCCTGGACAAGCTGCAGCTCAACGACGCCGCGCTGGTCTACGAGCCGGAGACCTCGGCGGCGCTCGGCTTCGGCTTCCGCGTCGGCTTCCTCGGCCTGCTCCACCTGGACGTGGTGCGCGAGCGCCTGGAGCGCGAGTTCGGCCTCGACCTGATCGCCACCGCGCCGAACGTGGTCTACCGCGTCGTCATGGAGGACGGCAAGGAAGTCTCCGTCACCAACCCGAGCGAGTTCCCCGAGGGCAAGATCTCGGACGTGTTCGAGCCGGTCGTCCGGGCCACCCTGCTCGCGCCCTCCGAGTTCATCGGCGCGATCATGGAGCTCTGCCAGCAGCGCCGCGGCACCCTCCTCGGGATGGACTACCTCTCCGAGGACCGCGTCGAGATCCGCTACACGCTCCCGCTCGCGGAGATCGTCTTCGACTTCTTCGACCAGCTGAAGTCCAAGACGCGCGGCTACGCCTCCCTGGACTACGAGCCCACCGGCGAGCAGTCCGGCAGCCTGGTCAAGGTCGACATCCTGCTGCACGGCGACAAGGTCGACGCCTTCTCCGCCGTCTGCCACAAGGACGCCGCCTACGCCTACGGCGTGCGCCTGGTCGCCAAGCTGCGCGAGCTCATCCCGCGGCAGGCCTTCGAGATCCCGATCCAGGCGGCCGTCGGCTCCCGCGTCATCGCCCGCGAGACCATCCGCGCCATTCGCAAGGACGTCCTCGCCAAGTGCTACGGCGGTGACATCTCCCGTAAGCGGAAGCTGCTGGAGAAGCAGAAGGAGGGCAAGAAG
This sequence comes from Streptomyces sp. NPDC058701, assembly GCF_042715295.1. NCBI lineage: Bacteria > Bacillati > Actinomycetota > Actinomycetes > Kitasatosporales > Streptomycetaceae > Streptomyces > Streptomyces sp. NPDC058701. Next base: position 100,737 of record NZ_JBHXSY010000004.1, read on the forward strand.
CGGATGAAGATGGTCGGCTCCGTGGAGGTCCCGCAGGAGGCCTTCATCGCCGTCCTCTCCAGCGACGAATCCGGCGGCAAGAAGAAGTAGCGACCGCTGTGGAACGAGGCCCTCACGCTCCGGCGCGAGGGCCTCTTTCGTTATGAACCGGCCGCTTGCGGGCTCTTACGCACCAGCCGGACGGCCTCTAGTCTGATCACTGCTCGACGGTTACTCGCCAGTCACTAACCGGCACGTCTCAAACCCGCCAGTCCCAAGCGCCCCCCAAGCGCCCCACGCCCACGCACTGCCGCGTGGACCGGTCCGGAGGATGTCGTGAGCGACACACAGACCATGATCGAGAACCGCCCGCCCACCGTGGCGGCCCTCTTCCTTGACCGCGTTGCCGCCACCCCGGACGCGGAGGCGTACCGGTTCCCGGTCCCCGCGGCCGGCGGCCCGGGCGCCCCCGACGAGTGGAAGTCGCTCAGCTGGGGCCAGGCGGCCGAGCGGGTCTTCTCCATCGCCGCCGGCCTGATCACCCTGGGCCTCGAAGCGGAAGACCGGGTCGCCCTCGCGTCCAACACCCGGGTCGAGTGGATCCTCGCCGACCTCGGGGTGATGTGCGCGGGCGCCGCGACCACCACCGTCTACCCGAGCACCAACGCGGAGGAGTCGGCGTACATCCTCGCCGACTCGTCCAGCCGGGTGCTGATCGCCGAGGACGCCGCGCAGCTGGCCAAGGCCCGCCTGCACCGCGCGGACCTGCCCGGGCTGGCGCACGTCGTCGTGCTGGAGGCCGCCGACGCGGTTCCCGCCGACGGGGACCCGGACGGCTGGGTGATCTCCCTCGCCGACCTGGAGAAGCGCGGCGCGGCGCACCTCGCCGAGAACCCGGGCGCGGTGAAGGAACGGATCTCGGCGATCACCGCCGACCAGCTCGCCACCCTCATCTACACGTCCGGGACCACCGGCCGCCCCAAGGGCGTACGGCTGCCGCACGACAACTGGTCGTACATGGCCAAGGCGACGGTGGCCACCGGCCTGATCACCAAGGACGACGTCCAGTACCTGTGGCTGCCGCTGGCCCACGTCTTCGGCAAGGTCCTGACCTCCGGCCAGATCGAGGTCGGTCACGTCACCGCCGTCGACGGCCGCATCGACAAGATCATCGAGAACCTGCCGATCGTGCAGCCGACCTACATGGCGGCCGTCCCGCGCATCTTCGAGAAGGTCTACAACGGGGTCGCCGCCAAGGCGCGGGCCGGCGGCGGGGCCAAGTACAAGATCTTCCAGTGGGCGGTCGGCGTCGCCCGCGAGTACGCGAAGGTCACGCAGGACAACTTCCGGCGCACGGGCAACGCCACGGCGCCCTTCGGCCTCACCACGAAGCACAAGATCGCCGACGCGCTCGTCTACTCCAAGCTCCGCGAGGCCTTCGGCGGCAACCTGCGCGCCGCCGTCTCCGGGTCCGCGGCCCTGGCGCCCGACATCGGCTACTTCTTCGCCGGCGCCGGCATCCACATCCTGGAGGGCTACGGCCTCACGGAGTCCAGCGCCGCCTCCTTCGTCAACCCGGGCGAGGCCTACCGCACCGGCACCGTCGGCAAGCCGCTCCCCGGCACCGAGGTCCGCATCGCCGACGACGGCGAGATCCTGCTGCGCGGCCCCGGCATCATGGAGGGCTACCACGGGCTCCCGGAGAAGACCGCCGAGGTGCTGGAGGCGGACGGCTGGCTGCACACCGGGGACATCGGCGAGCTGTCGGCCGACGGCTACCTGCGGATCACCGACCGCAAGAAGGACCTGATCAAGACCTCGGGCGGCAAGTACGTCTCCCCGGCCGAGGTCGAGGGCCAGTTCAAGGCGATCTGCCCGTACGTGTCGAGCATCGTGGTGCACGGCGCGGACCGGAACTTCTGCTCGGCGCTGATCGCCCTCGACGGACCCGCCATCCTGGGCTGGGCCGCCGAGAACGGGCTGGAGGGCAAGACGTACGCGCAGGTCGTGGCCGCCCCGGAGACGACGCGGCTGATCGAGACGTACGTGCAGACCCTCAACGAGGGCCTCCAGCGCTGGCAGACGGTGAAGAAGTTCCGGCTGCTGCCCCGGGACCTCGACGTGGAGCACGGCGACCTCACTCCGAGCCTGAAGCTGAAGCGGCCCGTGGTCGAGCGTGAGTTCAAGCACCTGATCGAGGAGATGTACGCGGGCTCCCGCGAGGCGTAGCGCCCCTGCGGGCTCGGCGGGGAGGGCCGGCGGCCCCTCCCGCCGAGCCCGCCGTTCCCGGGCGGTGCGGCGGGTGCGGGACAATGGGCGCATGCCTTCCGCACTGCCCGACGGTGAACCCATGCCCGAAGACGGCTCGCTCCCGTCGCACGCCCTGGCGGGCGCCGGCGAGCGGCCGCTCGGCTTCTACCTGCACGTCCCGTACTGCGCCACGCGCTGCGGGTACTGCGACTTCAACACCTACACGGCCACGGAGCTGCGGGGCACCGGCGGCGTGCTCGCCTCCCGGGAGAACTACGCCGACACCCTGATCGACGAGGTCCGCCTCGCCCGCAAGGTGCTCGGAGACGACCCCCGCGCCGTGCGCACCGTCTTCGTCGGCGGCGGCACCCCCACGCTGCTCCCGGCCCGCGACCTCGTACGGATGCTCGCGGCGATCCGGGACGAGTTCGGCCTGGCCGAGGACGCCGAGGTCACCACCGAGGCCAATCCGGACTCCGTGGACCCGCAATACCTGGCCGAACTGCGCGCCGGCGGCTTCAACCGGGTCTCCTTCGGCATGCAGAGCGCCCGGCAGCACGTCCTGAAGGTCCTCGACCGCACCCACACCCCCGGGCGGCCCGAGGCGTGCGTCGCGGAGGCACGCGCGGCGGGCTTCGAGCACGTCAACCTCGACCTGATCTACGGCACGCCGGGGGAGTCCGACGAGGACTGGCGGGCGACCCTGGCCGCCGCGCTCGGCGCCGGACCGGACCACGTCAGCGCGTACGCCCTCATCGTCGAGGAGGGGACGCAGCTCGCCCGCCGCATCCGCCGCGGCGAGGTGCCGATGACGGACGACGACGTGCACGCCGACCGCTACCTGATCGCCGACGAGGTCATGGCACAGGCCGGGTACCACTGGTACGAGGTGTCGAACTGGGCCACCACCGAGGCCGGCCGCTGCCTGCACAACGAGCTGTACTGGCGCGGCGCCGACTGGTGGGGCGCGGGCCCCGGCGCGCACTCGCACGTCGGCGGCGTCCGCTGGTGGAACGTGAAGCACCCCGGCGCCTACGCCGCCGCCCTGGCCGGGGGCAGGTCCCCGGGCGCCGGGCGCGAGCTGCTGTCGCCGGAGGACCGGCGGGTCGAGCGGATCCTGCTGGAGCTGCGACTGCTGGACGGCTGCCCGCTGACGCTGCTGGCCCCGGCGGGCCTCAGGGCGTCCGCGAAGGCCCTCGCGGACGGACTCCTGGAGTCCGGCCCGTACGCGGCCGGGCGGGCCGTGCTGACCCTGCGCGGGCGCCTGCTGGCCGACGCGGTGGTCCGGGACCTGGTGGACTGACACCCACCGCCGCACGGGCGCCGTGCGACGCGCGGCGACGAACCGGCCGCGAGGGGTCTCGGGGCGGCGCCCCGACCGCGACGCGCGGACGGACCGGCCGCGACGGGTTTCAGGGCGGCGGGACTCTGCCCACGGGCCTCAGGGCGCCGTGACGAAGTCGATGAGCTCCTCGACACGGCCCAGCAGCGTCGGCTCCAGGTCCTTGTACGAGGTCACCCGCGACAGGATGTGCTGCCAGGCGGCCCCCGTGTTCTCCGGCCAGCCCAGGGCCCGGCACACGCCCGTCTTCCAGTCCTGGCCGCGCGGCACCACCGGCCACGCGGGGATGCCCAGCGCGGACGGCTTCACCGCCTGCCAGACGTCCACGTACGGGTGGCCCGCGATCAGCACGTGCGGGGAGTCCACCGAAGCCGCGATCCGGGACTCCTTCGAACCCGGCACCAGGTGGTCCACGAGGACGCCGAGCCGGGCGTCCGGACCCGGCCCGAACTCCGCCACGACGGCCGTGAGGTCGTCGATCCCCTCCAGGTACTCCACCACCACGCCCTCGATCCGCAGGTCGTCGCCCCAGACCCGCTCCACCAGCTCGGCGTCGTGCCGGCCCTCGACGTAGATCCGCCCGGCCCGCGCCACCCGCGCCCGTGCCCCCGGGACGGCGATCGACCCCGAGGCCGTGCGGGACGGCGCCACCGGGCCCCGGGGCGGACGGACCAGGGTCACCACCGCGCCGTCCAGCAGGAACGCGGCGGGCTCCATCGGGAACACCCGCCGCTTGCCGAACCGGTCCTCCAGGGTCACCGTGCCCGCCTCGCAGCCCACCACCGCGCCGCAGAAGTCCGTACCGGCGACCTCGACCACCAGATCGGGCTCCGCCGCCACCTCGGGCACGGCCCTGGGGCGCTTCCACTGCGGGGTCAGGTCGGGGGAGTACTCGCGCATCCGGCCGACACTAGGAGAGGCGCGGCGATCACGCCTCCGACACGCCGAAACGCGCGGCCAGTGTGGCGCGTTGCGCACGGACGAAGGCCGCGTCGACCACCGCTCCGTGACCCGGCACGTACAGGGCGTCGTCGCCGCCCAGGGCCAGCAGCCGGTCCAGGGCGTCCGGCCAGCGCGCCGGCAGCGCGTCGTCGCCCGCCTGCGGCTCGCCGGACTCCTCGACCAGGTCCCCGCAGAAGACCGTCTCCCGCTCGCCGGGGACGAACACCGCCAGGTCGTGCCCCGTGTGCCCCGGCCCCACGTTGGCCAGCAGCACCCGCACCCCGCCCAGCTCCAGCGTCCACTCGCCCGACACCGGGTGCCGGGGGAGCACCAGCAGCTCGACGGCCTCAGCCGCCTCCCTGCCGGACAGCCCGTGCCGCACGGCGGACGCCCGCAGCGACTCCCGCCCTGTGTCCAGGACGGAGTCCAGCCCGACCGCGGCGTACACCTCGGCCCCGGAGAAGGCGGCCGCGCCCAGCACGTGATCGAAATGCCCGTGGGTGAATGCGATATGGGTCACGCGGCGACCCGTCAGCCGCTCGGCCCCGGCGCGGATCTCCGCGCCCTCGCGCAGGCACGAACCGGGGTCCACGAGGAGCACCGCATCGTCCCCCACCACCAGTCCCACGGTGCAGTCCCACACCGGAAGGCGCCGCCGCCCGGCCCGTCCGGTCAGCCCTTCCCAGCCCGCCTCTTCCCATCGCACGTCCATGCCGCGACGCTACCCTGACGGGCCGCCCTTGCCAGGGTCTGACCACCCGGCCGTACACTGAGCGGGGGATCTCTGGCACTCGGACGACCAGAGTGCCAACGGAGAGCCAACGAAACGCCGGCGGAAACACGGCGCCGGACCACAGCTGGAGGTGTGCGCGATGCTCAGTGAACGCAGGCTCGAAGTGCTGCGCGCCATCGTCCAGGACTATGTCGGGACCGAGGAGCCGGTCGGCTCCAAGGCGCTGACCGAGCGGCACCGGCTCGGCGTCTCGCCGGCCACCGTGCGCAACGACATGGCCGTGCTGGAGGACGAGGGCTACATCGCCCAGCCGCACACCAGCGCCGGACGCATCCCCACCGACAAGGGCTACCGCCTCTTCGTCGACAGGCTGGCGGGGGTCAAACCCCTGTCGACGCCCGAGCGCCGGGCCATCCAGAACTTCCTCGACGGCGCGGTGGACCTCGACGACGTCGTCGGGCGCACGGTGCGGCTGCTCGCGCAGCTCACCCGGCAGGTCGCCGTCGTCCAGTACCCCTCGCTGACGCGCTCCACCGTGCGCCACGTCGAGCTGCTGTCGCTGGCCCCGGCCCGGCTGATGCTCGTACTGATCACGGACACCGGGCGCGTCGAGCAGCGGCTCATCGACTGCCAGACCCCCTTCGGGGAGGCCTCGCTCGCGGACCTGCGGGCCCGGCTCAACAGCCGGGTCGTCGGCCGCCGCTTCACCGATGTGCCCCCACTCGTCCAGGACCTCCCCGAGTCCTTCGAGGCCGACGACCGAGCCACGGTGTCCACCGTGCTCGCGACGCTCCTCGAAACCCTGGTCGAGGAAGCCGAAGAACGGCTGATGATCGGCGGAACCGCCAATCTCACCCGCTTCGGACACGATTTTCCCCTGACGATCAGGCCGGTGCTCGAAGCGCTGGAGGAGCAGGTCGTGCTCCTCAAGCTGCTGGGCGAGGCCAGTGAGTCGGGAATGGCCGTACGGATCGGGCATGAGAACGCCTACGAGGGACTGAACTCCACGTCGGTCGTCTCGGTCGGTTACGGTTCGGGCGGCGAAGCAGTCGCCAAACTCGGCGTGGTCGGACCGACCCGCATGGACTACCCCGGAACGATGGGAGCGGTACGCGCAGTGGCACGTTACGTCGGACAGATCCTGGCGGAGTCGTAAGTGGCCACGGACTATTACGCCGTTCTCGGCGTGCGCCGCGACGCTTCCCAGGACGAGATCAAGAAGGCATTCCGGCGGCTTGCGCGCGAGCTGCACCCGGATGTGAACCCCGATCCCAAGACGCAAGAGCGTTTCAAGGAGATCAACGCGGCGTACGAGGTGCTCTCGGACCCGCAGAAGAAGCAGGTCTTCGACCTCGGCGGCGACCCGCTGTCCTCCTCGGGCGGCGGCGGGGGCGCGGGCGGATTCGGCGCGGGCGGCTTCGGCAACTTCTCCGACATCATGGACGCCTTCTTCGGACAGGCCTCGCAGCGCGGACCGCGCTCGCGGACCCGCCGCGGCCAGGACGCCATGATCCGCCTGGACCTGGAACTGGACGAGGCGGCCTTCGGGACCACCAAGGACATCCAGGTCGACACGGCCGTGGTGTGCACCACCTGCTCCGGCGAGGGCGCCGCCCCCGGCACCTCGGCGCAGACGTGTGACATGTGCCGCGGCCGCGGTGAGGTCTCGCAGGTCACCCGGTCCTTCCTGGGCCAGGTCATGACCTCGCGCCCCTGCCCGCAGTGCCAGGGCTTCGGCACCGTCGTCCCGACCCCGTGCCCCGAGTGCGCGGGCGACGGCCGGGTCCGGTCCCGCCGCAGCCTCACGGTCAAGATCCCGGCGGGCGTCGAGAACGGCACCCGGATCCAGCTGTCGGGCGAGGGCGAGGTCGGCCCCGGCGGCGGCCCCGCCGGCGACCTGTACGTGGAGATCCACGAACTGCCGCACCAGACCTTCCAGCGCCGCGGGGACGACCTGCACTGCACGGTCACCATCCCGATGACGGCGGCCTCCCTGGGCACCAAGTGCCCGCTGGAGACGCTGGACGGCCTGGAGGAGATCGACATCCGGCCCGGCACCCAGTCCGGGCAGGCGATCCCGCTGCACGGGCGCGGCGTCACGCACCTGCGCGGCGGCGGGCGCGGCGACCTCATCGTGCACGTCGAGGTCACCACCCCGAACAAGCTGGACGCCCAGCAGGAGGAGCTGCTGCGCCAGCTCGCGAAGCTGCGCGGCGAGGAGCGGCCCACGGGCCAGTTCGCGCCGGGCCAGCAGGGCCTGTTCAGCCGCCTGAAGGACGCCTTCAACGGCCGCTGAGCGGCCGGCGGGCACGCGTACGGGCCCGGTCGGGGGAGACCCCCGGCCGGGCCCGCCGCATCGGGTCCGGCGGGTCCGGATGCGGACCATGCCAGGCGAATGCCGTGATTCGGTGCGATGAGCGGGACATGGCACGATGCAGTCCATGTCCACCGCACCGAACGGTCTGTCTCCGTACCCGATCGTGCAGGCCCCCATGGCGGGCGGCGCCTCGTGTCCGCCGCTCGCCGCGGCCGTGTGCGAGGCGGGCGGACTGGGCTTCCTGGCCGGCGGGTACAAGACCGCCGACGGCATGTACCAGGAGATCAAGCAGGTGCGCGCCCTCACCCGGCGCCCGTTCGGCGTCAACCTCTTCCTGCCGCAGACCGGCTACGTGGACCCGGCGGCCGTCGAGGCGTACCGCGGACAGCTGGCGGGCGAGGCGAACTGGTACGGGATCTCCCTCGCCGCCGACGACATCATGGGCACCTCCGACGACGGCTACGACGCCAAGCTCGCGATCCTCCTGGAGGACCCGGTCCCCGTCGTCTCTTTCACCTTCGGCCTCCCCTCGGGCGCGGCGCTCACCGCGCTGCGCAAGGCCGGTACGTACACCGTCGTCACCGTGACCTCCGTCGAGGAGGCCCGCGGCGCACAGGACGTGGGCGCCGACGCGGTGTGCGTCCAGGGCGTGGAGGCCGGCGGCCACCAGGGCACCCACCGCGACGACCCGCAGGCCGACGGCACCGCGGCCGTCGGGCTGCTCGCGCTGGTGGCGCAGGTACGGGAAGCGGTGGCCCTCCCGATCATCGCCTCGGGCGGCCTGATGCGGGGCTCGCAGGTCGCGGCGCTGCTCGCGGCGGGCGCCGAGGCGGCCCAGCTCGGGACGGCCTTCCTCGCGTGCCCCGAATCGGGGGCGCACCCGCTGCACAAGAAGGCGCTGACGGACCCGCTCTTCGTACGGACCGAACTGACCCGCGCCTTCTCCGGGCGGCCGGCTCGGGGGCTGGTCAACCGCTTCATGCGCGAGCACGGGCCGTACGCCCCGGCCGCGTACCCGCAGGTCCACCACCTGACCTCGGGGCTGCGCAAGGCGGCCGCCGCGGCCGGCGATCCGCAGGGCATGGCGCTGTGGGCCGGGCAGGGGCACCGGCTGGCGCGGACGCTGCCCGCCGGGGAGCTGATGGAGGTGCTGGCGGCCGAACTGGCCGAGGCACAGAGCACGTTGAAGGCTCTGCAGATGAGGAGTGTGTCATGACCGCCCCGGTGTTCGTGGTCGAAGAGGTCCCCGCGGGAGCGGAGTTCGTCCTGGACGGGCCGGAGGGCCGGCACGCGGTGTCGGTGAAGCGGCTGAACCCGGGCGAGGCGGTGGTCCTTGCGGACGGCCGGGGCCGCTGGGCGGAGGGCGTGGTCAAGGCCGCGGAGGGCAAGGACCGGCTCGTCGTGTCGGTCTCCGGCGTCTTCGAGGAGGCCGAGCCGGCCGTACGCATCACCGTGGTGCAGGCGCTCCCCAAGGGGGACCGGGGCGAGCTGGCCGTCGAGACGATGACCGAGACCGGCGTCGACGCGATCGTGCCGTGGCAGGCCTCGCGCTGCATCACCCAGTGGCGCGGCGACCGCGGCGCCAAGTCCCTGGCCAAGTGGCGGGCCACGGCCCGGGAGGCGGGCAAGCAGTCCCGCCGGGTCCGCTTCCCGGAGGTGGCGGAGGCCCTGTCCACCAAGCAGGTCGCGGCGCTGCTGGCCGGTGCCGACCTGGCGATGGTCCTCCACGAGGACCGCGACACCCCCTCGGAGGCCCTGGCCTCGGCGGCCCTGCCGGAGGCGGGTTCCGTCGTGCTGGTGGTCGGCCCGGAGGGCGGGGTATCCCCGGACGAGCTCGCGGCGTTCGCGGCCGTCGGCGCCCGTCCGTACCGGCTGGGCCGGTCGGTCCTGCGCACGTCCACGGCGGGCACCGCCGCGACGGCGGTCCTGCTGGCGCGGACGGGGCGCTGGTCCTGACCCGGCCGGCCTGACCCGATCGACCTGACCCGCGTGACCGGGGCCGGGCTGGATACGATGCCCGGACCGATCACCGTCACGGGAGGCGCACCAATGGCCGGGGAACCGCAGGCCGACTGCCTGTTCTGCAAGATCGTCACCGGGGACGTCCCGGCGACCCTCGTCCGGGAGACCGAGACGACCATCGCCTTCCGGGACATCAGCCCGAAGGCACCGACGCACGTGCTCGTCATCCCCAAGGTCCACTACCCCGACGCCGCGTCCCTCGCCGCCGCCGAGCCGGGCGTCGCCGCCGACGTGCTGCGCGAGGCGGGCCGGGTGGCCGCGGACGAGAAGGTCGACGGCCAGGGCTACCGGATCGTCTTCAACACCGGCGCGGGCGCCGGCCAGACCGTCTTCCACGCGCACGCGCACGTCCTCGGCGGGCGCGGCCTCGAGTGGCCCCCCGGATAGACCGTGTCCGTCAGAGAGTTCGTGATCCTGGGCACCGCCAGCCAGGTGCCCACCCGCCACCGCAACCACAACGGCTACCTGCTGCGCTGGGACGGCGAGGGCATCCTCTTCGACCCGGGCGAGGGCACCCAGCGCCAGATGCTGCGCGCCGGGGTCGCGGCGCACGACATCAACCGGATCTGCGTCACGCACTTCCACGGCGACCACAGCCTCGGGCTGGCCGGCGTCATCCAGCGCATCAACCTGGACCGGGTCCCCCACCCCGTCACCGCGCACTACCCGGCCTCGGGACAGAAGTTCTTCGACCGGCTGCGGTACGCGACGGCGTACCGGGAGACGGTAGAGCTGCACGAGGAGCCGGTGGTCCGGGACGGGGTCCTGGCGCGGGAGGCCTCGTACACGCTGGAGGCGCGGCTGCTCTCGCACCCGGTGGAGTCCTTCGGGTACCGGCTGACCGAGCCGGACGGCCGGCGGATGGTGCCGGAGCTGCTCGCGCGGCACGGGATCAAGGGGCCGGACGTGGGCCGGCTCCAGCGGGACGGGAGCCTCGGCGGCGTCACCCTGGACGAGGTCAGCGAGGCCCGGCCCGGGCAGCGGTTCGCCTTCGTCATGGACACCCGGCTGTGCGACGGGGTGACGGAGCTCGCCGAGGGCTGCGACATGCTGGTGATCGAGTCGACCTTCCTCGACGAGGACGGGCAACTGGCTCTCGACCACGGCCACCTGACCGCAGGTCAGGCCGCCACCGTGGCGCGCGCGGCGGGCGTCCGGCACCTGGTGCTGACGCACTTCTCGCAGCGGTACCCGGACCCGTCGGACTTCGAACGGCAGGCCCGGGCCGCGGGGTTCGAGGGGGAGCTGACGGTGGCGGCGGACCTGGTCCGCGTGCCGGTCCCCCGGCGGACGACCTGAGCCCACCCCGGCGCACGAACGACTACGACACCCCCTGGACGCCGGCGCGGTCGCGGGCCCCCGCGCGGTCGCGCGAGCGGCGCGGCGCGGGCGCGCCCAGCAGCACGCGGCGGGGGAGCCGGCGGAGCCGGATCTCAGCGACCTCCAGTTCCGCGGCGCCCACCCGCGGCACCGCACCCGACGGAGCGCCCGCGCCGGCCGCCAGGACCGCCGCCGGGGCCCCGCCGCGGCGGCGGACCGAACCGGCGGTCAGCGGGCGGCCGCCCGCGTGCAGGGCCACGGCGGTCATCGGCCCGGCCACGGCCAGCAGCAGCCCGCCCAGCACCAGCCCCATGCCGGGGAAGCCCGCGCTCTCGGCCAGCAGGCTCCCGGTGACGGGCCCGCAGGCCACGCCGAGCGAGGACGCGGAGCCGGCCAGGACCGCCCAGCGGCCGCGCGGGTCCAGGGCCGCCGCGAGGCCGATGGCGTACGAGAGGACGACCGGGTAGAGCGCGTTCCACAGGATCTCCCCGGCGGCGAACGAGCCGAGGCCGCGGGCCGAGGAGGAGAGCGCCACGCAGCAGGCGATCAGGGCCGTGCCCACGCCGATCGGGACCGCGCGCCCCAGGCGGGCGCCGAGGGCGGAGGCCGCCGTCACCCCGAGCAGGCCCGCGCCCAGCGCCGCGGCGAAGACCACGCCGAGGGTGACCTCCGACAGCCCCGCCTGCTGGGCACCGATCCGGCCGCTGACCCCCCACAGGGCGTTCTGGGCCAGCGACCACAGCATCAGCGCGCCCGCCAGCACCATCCCGGCCCGCGGGTACGGCAGCCGGCCGGGGCGGGCTCCGGGAACCGCGGCGGACGACGGGCCGCCGAGGTGGCGGGTGGCCGGCCAGGCCGCCGCCGCGACGACGGCGATCGCGGCGAACGGCAGCCCGTGGCCGCCGCCGAGGTGCGGCAGGGTCAGGTGCAGCGCGCCCGCGGTCGCCGACACCGACAGCAGCCCGAGGGCGGAACTCCGGTGCGGGTCGCGCTGCCCGGCGATCCCGGACGCGGCCACCGCGGTGGCGGCGCCGGACCCGAAGCCGCCGGCCACGGCGCCCGCGACGACGAGCGGGAGCAGCGGGGTCGCGGCCGCCGTGCCGTAGCCGGCGACGGCGAGCAGCAGCCCGAGCCGGGCGGCCGGCCGGGGGCCGTGGCGGGCGATGCGGGAGGCGAGGGCGAACCCCGCGGCCGCCGAACCGAGGAGCAGGGCCGAGCCGATCAGGCCGGCCTGCGCGGGGCTGAGCGGCAGATGGGCGTCGAGCCGGCCCACGACGGTCGGCAGGAGGTACGGGGCGAGGTATCCGGCCGTGAAGAGGGCCACGAGGGGCCGGGCGGCGGAGGGCGCGGAGGCGCGGTGGAGCACGGGTGTTCCAGGAGGTGCGTGGGAGGTGCCGCAGAGTGAGCGGGGCCCCTGTCTATCAAGGGGCCGGAGTTGAGGAGAAGAGCGCTCCTGTGGTGATCTGCGCCACACTGGGTTTTGCTGCCGTCCGGCGCGGGCAGAGTCGGCAGCTTCCCACGGAGAGCCCGCGTGCAGAAACGACCCCTCCAGAGCAAAGACGACCCTTCCAGAACAACGGGGAGTACACCGTGACCAGTCGGGACAGCTTCGACATCCTCTCCACCGCCGTGGATCCGCTCGGTCCGGTGCGCGACCCCGAGGAACCCGGCTGCGACGTCTTCCTGACCGGAACCGTCTTCCTCGACATCATCTTCACCGGCCTCGACTCGGCGCCGGTTCGCGGCACGGAGTCCTGGGCGCGCGGCATGGGCTCCAGCCCCGGCGGAGTCGCCAACATGGCGACCGCGCTGGCCCGGCTCGGCCTGCGCACCTCGCTGGCCGCGGCGTTCGGGGACGACCACTACGGCGAGTACTGCTGGGACGCCCTCGAACAGGGCGAGGCCATCGACCTGTCGATGTCGCGGACCGTCCCCGGATGGCACAGCCCGGTCACGGTCTCGATGGCCTACGAGGGCGAGCGCACCATGGTCTCGCACGGCCACGAGGCCCCGCCGCCGGCCGGCCCCGGCCCCTTCCCGCAGTGCCCGCCGAGGGCCCGCGCCGCCGTGGCCTCGCTGGGGCCGGGCCGGGGCGAGGAGTGGATCGGCGAGGCCGCGCGGCGCGGCTCGCGGGTCTTCGCGGACGTGGGCTGGGACGAGAGCGGCCGCTGGGACCTGGGGGCGCTGGCCGATCTGGAGCACTGCGAGGCCTTCCTGCCGAACGCGGGCGAGGCGATGCGCTACACCCGCACCGACTGCCCGCGCGCGGCGGCCCGGGCGCTCGCCGAGAAGGTGCCGATCGCGGTGGTGACGATGGGTGCGGAGGGCTCGTACGCGGTGGACGGACGCACCGGGGAGACCGCCCGGGTCCCGGGGATCGCGGTCGAGGCGCTGGACCCGACCGGGGCGGGGGACGTGTACGTGGCGGGCTTCGTCACCGGAACCCTGGCGGGCTGGCCGCTGGCGGACCGGCTGGCCTTCGCCGGGCTGACGGCGGCGCTGTCGGTCCAGGAGTTCGGCGGCTCCCTGTCGGCCCCCGGCTGGCCGGAGGTCGCCCACTGGTGGCACGCCGCCCCGCAGGAGCTGCGCGGCCGGTACGCGTTCCTGGACGAGCTCATGCCGCCGGGAACGACCCCGGCGGCACGGCGCCGCGCGGTGCCCACGATCGGCTTCCGCCACTCCGCGTAGGCCCGCCACGGATCGGGTCCGGACGGGGCCGCGCACCGGCGGGGCGCGCTCCCGGGGGCCGCCGGCCGACCGGGCCCCCGGCCGGGGCGTACGCGGTACCGGTGGCCGGGCCGGGCGTAAAACCCCTCGGGGAAGGCGCACCGGAGACGTACGCTTGGTATTCCCAGGTCGTCGATCGGCGCGGCCCCCCAGCGGGAGGTATGTGCAGGCCACAGTGCCGGCCCATGACTCAGACACCGACATCCCAGACCCCGGCGGCCGGACAGGCGCGCGCCCACTTCACCGTTCCCGCCACGCACCCGATGGTGACGGTGCTCGGTTCGGGCGACGCCCTGCTGCGCGTGATCGAGAAGGCCTTCCCGAAGGCCGACATCCACGTACGGGGAAATCAGGTCAGCGCGGTCGGTGACGCGGCGGAAGTCGCCCTGATCCAGCGCCTGTTCGACGAGATGATGCTGGTGCTCCGCACCGGGCAGCCGATGACGGAGGACGCAGTGGAACGCTCGATCGGCATGCTCAAGGCGAGCACCAACGGCAAGGGCGGCTCCGAGGAGACCCCCGCCGAGGTCCTCACCCAGAACATCCTCTCCAGCCGCGGCCGTACCATCCGCCCCAAGACCCTCAACCAGAAGCGGTACGTCGACGCGATCGACAAGAACACGATCGTCTTCGGCATCGGCCCCGCCGGTACCGGAAAGACCTACCTCGCGATGGCCAAGGCCGTGCAGGCGCTCCAGTCCAAGCAGGTCAGCCGGATCATCCTGACCCGGCCCGCCGTCGAGGCGGGGGAGCGGCTCGGCTTCCTGCCGGGCACCCTCTTCGACAAGATCGACCCGTACCTGCGCCCGCTCTACGACGCGCTGCACGACATGATCGACCCCGACTCGATCCCGCGCCTGATGGCCGCGGGCACGATCGAGGTGGCGCCGCTGGCATACATGAGGGGTCGCGCGCAGCCGGTCTTCACGAAGGTGCTGACGCCGGACGGCTGGCGGCCCATGGGGGAGCTCGCGGTGGGTGACCTGGTCGTCGGGTCGAACGGTGAGCCGACACCGGTCCTCGGCGTCTACCCGCAGGGCCAGAAGGACATCTACCGCGTCACGGCCCAGGACGGGTCCTGGACCCTGTGCTGCGGAGAGCACCTGTGGACGGTCAGGACGCGGGACGACAAGCGGCGGGACAAGCCGTGGCGGGTCCTGGAGACCCAGGAGATGATCGGCAACCTGAGGGCGGCGCACGCCCGCAGGTACGAGCTGCCGCTCCTGACGGCACCGGTCGCCCTTCCGGAGCGGGAGGTCCCCATGGAACCGTACGCGCTGGGCCTCCTCCTGGGCGACGGGTGCGTCACCGGCTCCACGACCCCGGCGTTCTCCACCGAGGACGAGGAACTCGTGAGCGCCCTGGTCGCGGTGCTTCCAGGTGTCGCCGCGCGGCACAAGGGCGGACCCGACTACGTCCTGAATCGCGTGAAGGCGCCCGGTGACAAGGTCACCCTGGCGAATCCCGTCACGCGTCTCATGCGCGAGCTGGATCTGCTCGGCAGCCGGTCGCACTCCAAGTTCGTGCCGGACGAGTACATGTTCAACGCGGCCGAGATCCGCCTTGCCGTACTTCAGGGCCTGCTCGACTCCGACGGGGGCCCCGTCACCCAGCGGGGCCGTTCCTGCCGGATCCAGTACTCCACGGCGTCGATCGTCCTGCGCGACGACGTGATCGCCCTCGTCCAGTCCCTCGGCGGTGTGGCGTACACCCGGCGCCGGAGGGCGGAAGGCCGGGCACGGAGCACTGCACTCGCCGCCCATCGATACGACTCGCACGTCGTCGACATCCGGCTCCCCGACGGCATCGAGCCCTTCCGCCTCGCGCGCAAGCGGGACGCCTACCACGCGGCCGGCGGGGGCGGGCGCCCCATGCGGTTCATCGACTCCATCGAGCCCGCGGGCCGCGAGGAAGCCGTGTGCATCCAAGTGGCGGCCGAGGACTCGCTCTACGTCACGCAGGACTACCTGCTGACGCACAACACGCTCAACGAGGCGTTCGTCGTCCTCGACGAGGCGCAGAACACCACCACCGAGCAGATGAAGATGTTCCTGACCCGCCTCGGCTTCGACTCGAAGATCGTCGTCACCGGTGACGTGACGCAGGTCGACCTCCCCGGCGGGGCCAAGAGCGGCCTGCGGCAGGTGCAGGACATCCTGGAGGGCGTGCCCGACATCCACTTCTCCCGGCTCACCTCCGAGGATGTCGTCCGGCACAAGCTGGTCGGCCGTATCGTCGATGCGTACGAGAAGTACGACGAGACCCGGCCGGCCCCGGACGGCCATCAGCGGAAGTAGAACCCAGCGCACCATGTCGATCGACGTCAACAACGAGTCCGGAACCGAGGTCGACGAGCGGGCGATCCTCGACATCGCCCGCTACGCGCTCACCCGGATGCGGATCCACCCGCTCTCCGAGCTCTCCGTCATCGTGATCGACGAGGGGGCGATGGAGCAGCTCCACATCCAGTGGATGGACCTGCCCGGACCCACCGACGTCATGTCCTTCCCGATGGACGAGCTCCGTCCGCCGACGAAGGACGACGAGGAGCCCCCGCAGGGCCTCCTCGGCGACATCGTGCTCTGCCCCGAGGTCGCCAAAAAGCAGGGCGAGGACGCCCCGACGCAGCACTCCATGGACGAGGAGCTCCAGCTCCTGACCGTCCACGGAGTGCTGCACCTGCTCGGCTACGACCACGAGGAACCGGACGAGAAGGTCGAGATGTTCGGTCTCCAGGCGGCCATCGTCGACGGCTGGCGCGGTGAGCGCGGCATGACCGGTCCGTCCCCGGCCCCGACCGTCTCGTGAACGCCGCCCAGCTGATCACCGGCGCCGTCCTCCTCGTGGTCGTCGCCTGGTTCGCGGCGTGCGCCGAGTCCGGGATCGCCCGGATCTCCAGCTTCCGCGCCGACCAGGCCGTACGCGAGGGCCGGCGCGGCAGCGCGAAGCTCGCCCAGGTCTCCGCCGACCCCACCCGCTACGTCAACGTGGCGTTGCTGGTCCGCGTGACCTGCGAGATGGCGGCGGGCGTGCTCGTCACGTACGTCTGCCTCGACGAGTTCGGCGAGAACTGGACCGCGCTGCTGGTGGCCATCGCCGTGATGGTGCTGGTCTCCTACGTCGCCGTCGGCGTCTCCCCCCGAACGATCGGCCGCCAGCACCCGCTGAACACCGCGACGGCGGCGGCGTACGTGCTCGTGCCGCTCGCCCGGATCATGGGCCCCATCCCGCAGCTGCTGATCCTCATCGGCAACGCGCTCACACCCGGGAAGGGCTTCCGCAAGGGGCCGTTCGCCTCCGAGGCCGAGCTGCGCGCGATGGTGGACCTGGCGGAGAAGGAATCGCTGATCGAGGACGACGAGCGCCGGATGGTGCACCAGGTCTTCGAGCTCGGCGACACCCTCGTGCGCGAGGTGATGGTGCCGCGCACCGACCTGATCTGCATCGAGCGGTACAAGACGATCCGTCAGGCGACCACGCTCGCGCTGCGGTCGGGCTTCTCGCGCATACCGGTCACCGGGGAGAACGAGGACGACATCGTCGGGATCGTCTACCTGAAGGACCTCGTCCGCAAGACGCACGTCAGCCGGGAGGCGGAGTCCGACCTCGTCTCGACGGTGATGCGGCCGGCCCTCTTCGTGCCCGACACCAAGAACGCGGGCGACCTGCTCCGCGAGATGCAGTCGGTGCGCAACCACGTGGCCGTCGTCATCGACGAGTACGGCGGCACCGCCGGCATCGTCACCATCGAGGACATCCTGGAGGAGATCGTCGGCGAGATCACCGACGAGTACGACCGGGAGATCCCGCCGGTCGAGGACCTGGGCGAGGACAGCTACCGGGTCACGGCGCGCCTGGACATCACCGACCTCGGCGAGCTGTTCAAGGTCGAGGCCTTCGACGACGAGGACGTGGAGACGGTGGGCGGGCTGCTCGCCAAGGCGCTCGGGCGGGTGCCGATCGCGGGCGCCTCCGCGCTGGTGGAACTGCCGGACGGGCGTCCGCTGCGCCTGACGGCCGAGTCCCCGGCCGGCCGCCGGAACAAGATCGTGACGGTACTGGTCGAACCGGTCGCCCCGGCGGCGTCCGAGGAAGGGGAGGGCGCATGACCCCGGAAGGGCTGCGTGCCTTCTGCCTCGGCTTCAACGCGGCGGTGGAGGAGTTCCCCTTCACCCCGGAGACCTCGGTGTTCAAGGTGCTGGGCAAGGTGTTCGCGCTCTCCGCCCTGGACGGGGAGCCGCTGAAGATCAACCTCAAGTGCGAGCCGGAGCTCGCGGTGCGGCTGCGCGAGGAGCACGAGGCGATCGTGCCCGGCTACCACATGAACAAGCGGCACTGGAACACCGTGACGGTGGGCGGGCCGGACGGGCTGGCTGACGCCCTGGTGCGGGAGCTGATCGAGGACTCGTACGACCTCGTGGTGGCGGGCCTGCCGAAGGCGGAGCGGCTGCGGCTCGACCGCCCCTGATCCGGTCCCGGGGCGGCGGGCCGCGGTGGGCCGCCCCGGGTCCGGGTCGCGGCCCCGCCCGGGCGCTCCGCCCGCGGGCTCCCTATGCTTCCGCCCATGACCGACAGCACCGGGATCGACCCCGAGGACAGCAAGATCATCACGCTGGCGCGCAGCGCCCGGGCCCGCAACGGCGTGCCCGAGGGGGCCGCGGTGCGCGACGAGACGGGCCGCACCTACGTCGCCGGGACGGTGGAGCTCGACTCCCTGAAGCTCAGCGCCCTGCAGACCGCCGTCGCGATGGCCGTGGCCAGCGGGGCACAGTCCCTGGAGGCCGCCGCCGTGGTCAGCGCCGCGGAGGCCCCCGCCGAGGCCGACCGCGCGGCCGTCCGGGACCTGGGAGGCCCGGACACCCCGGTCCTCCTGGCGGGTCCGGACGGCACCCTGAAGTCCACCACCCCCGCCGGCTGACCGCAGGCCACCGCCGCCACCCCCGCCGGCCGGTCCGTCCCGGCCGGCCCCGGGGTCAGGCCGGGACGGGCCGCGCGGGGGACCGGCGGATCACCATCGCCATCAGCGCGGCCATCGCGCACAGCGCCCCCGAGGCGTACCAGACGACGTCGTACGAACCGAAGGCGTCCCGCGCCAGACCGCCCAGGAAGGCCACCACGGCCGCTCCCACCTGGTGCGAGGCCAGCACCCAGCCGAAGACGATCGCGCTGTCGTCGCCGTAGTGCTCCCGGCACAGCGCGATGGTCGGCGGTACGGTCGCGACCCAGTCCAGGCCGTAGAACACGATGAAGAAGATCAGGGGCGGCCGGACCGACGGGGCCAGCAGCATCGGCAGGAACAGCAGCGAGACCCCGCGCAGGGCGTAGTAGACGGCCAGCAGGCGCCGGGCCTCGAAGCGGTCCGTGAACCAGCCCGAGGCGATCGTGCCGACGACGTCGAACACGCCGATCACCGCCAGCAGCCCCGCCGCGGCCGTCACCGGCATGCCGTGGTCGTGGGCGGCCGGGACGAAGTGGGTCCGCACCAGGCCGTTCGTCGAGGCCCCGCAGATGGCGAACGTGCCCGCCAGCAGCCAGAACGGGCCCGTGCGCGCCGCCTTGAACAGCACCGTCACGGCCCGGCGCGCGGCCCCCGGGACGGGGGCGGGCTTGACGGTGTACGCGCCCCCGTACGGGGCGAGGCCCACATCCGCCGGATGGTCGCGCAGCAGCAGCCAGACGAACGGGACGACGGCCGTCGCGGCGAGCGACACGGTCACCGCCGCCGGGCGCCAGCCGTGGTGCTCCACCAGCCAGGCCAGCAGCGGCAGGAAGATCAGCTGGCCGGAGGCGCCGGCGGCGGTCAGGACGCCGGTGACCAGCCCGCGCCGGGCCGTGAACCAGCGGTTCGTCACCGTCGCGGCGAAGGCGAGCGCCATCGAGCCGCTGCCCAGCCCCACCAGGACGCCCCAGAACATCACCAGCTGCCAGGACGCGGTCATCCAGACGGTGGCGAGCGAGCCGCCGGATATGACGAGCAGGGCCACCGCCACGACCCGGCGGATGCCGAAGCGGTCCATGAGCGCGGCGGCGAAGGGCGCGGTGAGCCCGTACAGGGCGAGGTTCACCGAGACGGCGAAGCCGATGGTGCCGCGGGACCAGCCGAACTCGGTGTGCAGCGGCTCGATGAGCAGCCCGGGCAGGGAGGCGAAACCAGCCGCGCCGATGATCGTCACGAAGGCGACGGCGGCGACGAACCACGCGCGGTGGATCCGTCCGGCCGGGCGCGGGGCGGGCGGAGCGGGCGTGGAGGCGGGGGCTGTCTGTGTCACGCGGCCAGCATCGGGCCGGCCGGGAGCGGGACGACAGTGGCCTGACTGTCATGCTTCGCTACGATCGGGCCATGGAGCCCGAGGTGGAGCCGCGGTCGAAGCAGAAGCCGTTCCCGAAGCCGCTGTCGGCGCCGGCGTCGTTGTCGGCGCGGTCGCGGCCGCCGCAGCGGCAGCCGCCCCCGGTCGGCGTCGCGCCGGAGCGTCCCGAGCCGCGGCGCGTCGCCGCGCACCGGGTCGTCGTGCTCGCCCTCGCCGGGCTGCTGCCCTTCGAGCTCGGCATCCCGCACCGCATCTTCGGACGTGCCAAGGACCCCGCCGGGCGGCCGCTCTACGAGATCCTCACCTGCGGGCTCGCCCCCGGGCCGGTGCGCACCGACGCCGACTTCGCCGTTCACGTCGAGCACGGCCCCGAACTGCTGGCCACGGCCGACACGGTGGTGGTCCCCGCCTCGTACGAGCTGGGTCCGGTCTACGACCACGGCCGGCTGAGCGGGGAGCTGGCCGCCGCCCTCGCGCACATCCGCCCCGGCACCCGGCTCGTCTCCATCTGCACCGGCGGCTACGTACTGGCCGCCGCGGGGTACCTCGACGGCCGCCCGGCCACCACCCACTGGGCCTCCGCCGAGCACTTCCAGCGGCTCTTCCCGGCCGTACGGGTGGACCCGGGGGTGCTCTACACCGACGACGGGGACGTGCTGACCTCGGCCGGGGTCGCGGCCGGGATCGACCTGTGCGTGCACATCGTGCGCCGCGACCACGGGGCGGCCGTCGCGAACGAGGTGGCCCGGCGGACCGTCGTACCGCCCCACCGGGAGGGCGGGCAGGCCCAGTTCATCGAGCGCCCGGTGCCCGAACCGCAGCTCGCCAGCACCACGGCGGCGCGTGCGTGGGTGCTGGACCGGCTGCACGAGCCGCTGCGCCTGACCGACCTGGCCCGCCAGGAGGCCATGTCGGTACGGACCTTCACGCGCCGCTTCCGCGAGGAGTCGGGCATCAGCCCCGGGCAGTGGATCACCGGCCAGCGGGTGGAGCGGGCGCGGCGGCTGCTGGAGCGGACGGACCTGCCGGTGGAACAGGTGGCCCGGGAGACGGGGTTCGGGACGGCCCAGTCGCTGCGCAAACACGTGCGGGCGGCGCTCGGAGTGAGCCCGACGGCGTACCGGCGCACCTTCCGCGACGGCGGAGCGGGCGGGAACGGCGGTACGGACGGCGAGGGGGGCGTCGGCGAGGCCTCCGGCACGGGCGGGTTCGCCGGACGGGCATCCTGACAGCTCCTGATGGGCCATCAGACGGTGCCGGGTCCGCGCATTGACTTCTGCCGTCGCCCGCTCGTGAATGGCCCCCTGTCGGCGGGACGGAACCCAGGGGGCGGGCAGTGCGAACAGGGGCGCGGAACCGGAGATGGTCGGCGGCCGCCGGCATGGCGGTACTCGCCGCGGCGACCGGAGGAGCGCTGGGCCCGCCCGCCGCCGCCGAGGGGGAGCCCGCCGCCCGGGTGCCGGGCCGGGTGGACTTCCCCACGCACTGCCTGGCGCCGCAGGAGGCCGGACTCCCGCCCGCCGAGGGACCCACCGAGGCCCGGATCACCGTCGACGACCCGGCGCCGCGGGTCGGGGACACCGTCACCGTGACCTACCAGGTGTCCCGGACCCCCGCCGTGAACCCGGTGGGCGCCGCACTCCCCGCTGACGTGGTGACCCCGACCGGGCGGATCGTGCTGGCCGGCGCGCAGAGCGGCGAGGTCACCGTGGTCGGCGCCGAGCGCAACGACCCCGTCGGCGCGGGCGAGCCGCTCCCGCCCGTCACCATGACGGGCACCTTCACCGTCACCGCCCCCGGCGAGATCACCCTCGCCCCGGGCGGCTACACCCTGCACACCCGCCACCTCATGGGCCTCGACACCGTGTGCACGGCCACCGGGGCCCCCGTCGCCGCGCGCCTCACCCCGACCGCGCTGCCCACGGCCAACCTGCGGAGCGTCTTCCTCGGCGCCGCCCGCGGCGGACCGGGCGCCGCCGTCGAGGTCACCGCCGCCGGCTTCCCGCCGGGCACGTCCGTGACGCTGGCCGGCCGCGCCGGGGCCGCCGAGACGGCCGACCGGGTCACCGCCACCGCCGACGGGGCGGGCGTGGTCCTGGCCCGGCTGACCGTCACCGACCGGGCCACCACCGGCGTCGTCGCGTACGAGGGGCCCGCCTGGTCGGCGGGGCTGGGGTCGGGCCCGGCCGCGTACGCCGTCGTCGACACGGCGCCGCCGACCGCGGGCACCCGGAAGGTCACGGCCACCGTCGAGCCGGGGGCGCTCGGCATGACGCAGACCGGCGAGGACGTCGTGCTGGGCGCGGTCCCGTACGGCGACGGCGGAGCCGCCCCCGGCCGGATCGGGACGGTCACCGTCAAGGACGCCCGCGGCGGGCCGGCCGGCTGGTCGCTGACCGGCAAGGTCACCGACTTCACGGGGCCGGGCGGCGTCCGCATCCCGGGCGCCTCCCTCTCCTGGACCCCGTCCTGCACCGCCGCGGCCGGCAGCCCCAGCCCCTGTACGCCGGGCAGCGCGGGCTCCGTCGGCCCCGACGGGGCGGTGCTGGCCTACACGCCGGACGCGGCCGTGGTGGGCGGCGAGTTCACCGTCGACGCCGCGGTCACGCTCCAGGTGCCCCGCTACACCCCGCCGGGCGCGTACACGGCGGTCCTGACCCTCACCTTGTCGTGAACCCCGCCGCGAACCCCGCCGTGCTGTTCGCGGTGAACCGTTTCGTGACCGCCCGGCGGTCACCGGCGCGGTCCCCTTCGCGGCGGGTGCGCCCGTGGCGCGGCGCCGCCGTGCGGCTCCTGCTGCCCGGCCTCATCGTCCCGGCGGCCGTCCTGCTGGGCACCGCGGGGGCGGCCGCGGCCGCGGACAACGGGCAGTGGTCCGTGCTGCCCGCCGCCACCGCCGTCGGCCAGCGCCCGTACTTCTACCTCGCCGCCGCGCCCGGCGCCGCCGCCGCGGACAGCGTCACCATCGCCAACCGCACCGACCGCCCCCGCACCTTCCGCCTCTACGCAGCCGACGCCTACAACACCGCCCGCGACGGCGGCTTCGCCCTGCGCGGCCCCGACGAGCCGCGCCGGGCCACCGCCGCCTGGGCCAGGCTCGACCGGGAGCGGGTCACCGTGCCCGCCCGCGGGGCCGTGAGCGTCGGCTTCACCGTGACCGTTCCGGACCGCGCCGAACCGGGGGACCACCCCGGCGCCGTCGTGGCCCTGGAGGAGCGGCCCGGGACCGTCACCGACCGGGGGATCGGCGTCCGGCAGGCCGTCGCCGCGCGCCTCTACCTGCGGGTGACCGGCCCGACCGCCCCCGCCCTCGCCGTCCGGGGGGTCTCCGTCAGCCGGGGCGGCGCCGGCGCGGAGGTCGCCTACACGCTCCGCAACGCCGGCAACGTCACCCTGCGCCCGCGCGCCGCCCTCACCGCCACCGGCGCGTTCGGCCGGACCCTCGTCGCCCGCGGGCTGACCGGGGTGCCGGCCGAGCTGCTGCCGGGTCAGGAGGTCCGGCTCCGCGCCCGCTGGGAGGACCCTCCCGGTGCGGAATGGGCGGAGGTGACCGTACGGGCCTCGGCCGACGGAACCACAGCTCAGGGCCGTGCCGGCCATGCCGCGCACCCCCTCCTGGCCCCCTTCCTCGCGGGCGGGAGCGCCCTCGCGGCCGTGGCCTGGTCGGCGCTGGGAGCGGCATCGGGGAGAATGGCCCGTATGAGCGATCGTTCCCCCGAGTCCACCAGCCCGCACCGTGCGGGCTTCGCCTGCTTCGTCGGACGCCCCAACGCGGGCAAGTCGACCCTCACCAACGCACTCGTGGGCACCAAGGTCGCGATCACCTCCAACCGGCCGCAGACCACCCGCCACACCGTCCGCGGGATCGTGCACCGCCCCGACGCGCAGCTCGTCCTCGTCGACACCCCGGGGCTGCACAAGCCGCGGACCCTGCTCGGCGAGCGCCTCAACGACGTCGTCCGCGCCACATGGTCCGAGGTCGACGTGATCGGCTTCTGCCTGCCGGCCGACCAGAAGCTGGGCCCCGGCGACAAGTTCATTGCGAAGGAGCTCGCGGGGATCAAGAAGACCCCCAAGATCGCCATCGTGACCAAGACCGACCTGGTCGAGTCCAAGCAGCTCGCCGAGCAGCTCCTCGCGATCCACCAGCTCGGCGCCGAGCTCGGCTTCGAGTGGGCCGAGATCGTGCCCGTCTCGGCGGTCGGCGACACCCAGATCCAGCTGCTGGCCGACCTGATCGCGCCGCTGCTGCCCGTGAGCCCGCCGCTGTACCCGGAGGGCGACCTCACCGACGAGCCCGAGATGGTGATGGTGGCCGAGCTGATCCGCGAGGCCGCGCTGGAGGGCGTGCGCGACGAGCTCCCGCACTCCATCGCCGTGGTCGTCGAGGAGATGATCCCGCGCGAGAACCGCCCCGCCGACCGGCCGCTGCTCGACATCCACGCGAACGTCTACATCGAGCGGCCGAGCCAGAAGGGCATCATCATCGGCCCGAAGGGCGCCCGACTGAAGGAGGTCGGGATGAAGTCGCGCAAGCACATCGAGGCGCTGCTCGGCACCCCGGTCTTCCTCGACCTGCACGTGAAGGTCGCCAAGGACTGGCAGCGCGACCCCAAGCAGCTCCGCAAGCTCGGCTTCTGACGTACCCCGACACCCCCTGCCCGGGCGGCCGGGCAGGGGGTGTCGGGAGGCCGCGGGCCGGAAGGCCGGGCGGAACAGGGCGGGGATGTCCCGGCCGGCGTCAGCGCAGCCGGCGGACCTTGACCGCGTTGTCCGTGCGGGTCCCGGGCGTGCCGTCGGGCTGGACCTGGATCCGCTCGTGGTCCTCGGCCACCAGCACCTCCCAGTCCCCCTCGGGCAGCTCCAGCTGCTCCACGACCTCGCCGGGCGTCGGGAAGTGCACCTCCGGGTGCGGGTTCTCCTGCCAGGGGGCCCAGCCGCCGTGGCCGACGATCAGCAGGGTCCCGCCGGGGGCCACCGCGGCCGCCGCGGTGCGCAGGATCCGCTCGCGCGGGAACTCCCCGTACGTGTGCAGGAAGCACGCCGACACCAGGTCGAACTCCCCGGCCGGGAACGACTCGGCCAGGTCGTGCCGCTGCCACTCCACGAGGTCGCCGACCCCCGCCTCGACGGCGTGCCCGGCCGCGCGCTTCAGCGCCACCCCGGAGATGTCCGTACCGGTGACCCGCCAGCCGCGCCGGGCCAGCCAGATGGCGTCGCCGCCCTCGCCGCAGCCGAGGTCCAGGGCGCGGCCGGGGGGAAGCTGCGAAGTCTCCCGGACCAGGGCGGCATTGGCGTCGCCGCTCCAGATCCGGTCGCTCTCGCTGTAGCGGCCGTCCCAGAACCGCTCCCCGCCCTCGTCGACCGGCTCGTGCGGGTGCGGCGCCCGCTGCTCGTGCTCTGCGCGCGGGTCCTGCGGCGGCTGCTGGTGCTGGTGCTGTGCGGACACGGGATCACTCCTCGACCGGTGACGGTGCGGACACCGCCGATGCTCCGCCCGCCCCGCCCGCCCGGGCAAACCTCGTTGCCGTTCCGGCAAACTACGCGTCCTGCGGTTCCGCGATCAGGGCCATCGCCACCCGGCGGAAGCCGATGCGGCCGTAGATGCGGGCCACGTCCTCGTCGCCCGCCGAGAGGAAGACCGTACGGGCGCCCCGCTCGCGGGCCGCCGCGACGAGCGCCGACGTGACGCCGAGGGCCAGGCCCTGCCGGCGCGCCGACGGCAGCGTCCCCACGCCGACCACCTCGGCCACGTCTCCCACCGGGTTGTACAGGCCGGAGCAGAGCACCACGCCGTCCCGGACGGCCGCGGCCATCACCGAGCGGCCCGACGCGATCTTGTCCGCGACGCGCGCCCGTCCGGCCTCCGCGTCCGGCCCGGCCAGTGCCGCGGCCAGCTCGGCGGGTCCGGCCTCGCCCACCGCCGTGCCCGGCGCCGCGAAGGCCAGCGACGGGACGGCCACGGCCGCCGCCAGCAGCGGGTCGTCCGCGCCGAGCAGCCGGACCTCCGGGTGCGCGGGCGCCCGGACCGCGGCCGGGTCCAGCACCATCAGCGGGTGTGCGTGGACGTGCAGCCCCGCCTCCTCCACCGCCGCGCGCAGCGAGGGGGTGGTCTCGGCCACCCACTCGAAGGCCTCGGGGACCTCCAGCTCGCGCTGCCGCGCCACGACCCGCCGTACGTCGTCGGCGGTCGCGTCGGGGCCGCCGGGGGCGGGCCGCGCGTAGTACGGCCAGCCCGCGCCCTCCTGTACGAAGAGGGTCAGCGGTCCGAAGTCCTCGGCCCGGGCCCCGCCTTCGCGGGGCACCGTGTCGTAGTACCGCTCCAGCTCGGACAGTGTCGTTCCGTCGGTCACTCGCTCGCTCATCAGGTCATCCAAGCAAAGCGGCCGGGCTCAGGCACCTTCTTTCAGGACGCGCGAGACCAGCGCCCGCTGAGCGTCCGAGAGGTGCGGGTCGCGGAACGACACCGTCCGCCCGTCCACCGTGACCGTGTACGAGAACCCGTCCCGGACGCCGCCCGCCGGGTCCGCCGGATCGCAGGGAGCGTCGGGCCGCAGGGCCCGCAGGGCCAGGGCCCGCCACTCGTCCTCGTCCTGCCGTCCGGAGGTGTCCACCTCGCCCCGCCGCTCGATGCCCGCGAAGCCGCCCGTCCGCACCACTGAGATCCGCATGTTCAGCCTCCTACCCCAGGCCGACCGCGGACCACGCCTTCTGGAGCGCCTGGTGCTCCGCGCCGCCCTCCCCGTACCGGGCCACGGCCGCCGCCGACGTCACCCGGGCGAAGTCCCGGAAGTCGGCGTCCGTGGCGAGCCCCCCGCCGGTCAGGGCGTCGTACCAGATCTGTCCGGCCCGCTCCCAGGCCTTGCCGCCCAGCTCGCTCGCCACGATGTAGAAGGCGTGGTTCGGGATGCCGGAGTTGATGTGGACCCCGCCGTTGTCGCGGACGGTGTCGACGTAGTCGTCCATCGTGGCCGGCTGCGGGTCCTTGCCGAGCTCGTCGTCCTCGTACGCCGTCCCGGGCGCCTTCATCGACCGCAGGGCCTGGCCCCGGTCGACGGCGGGCCCCAGCAGTCCCGCCCCGATCAGCCAGTCCGCGCGGTCGGCCGTCTGGTCGAGCGCGTACTGCTTGATGAGGGAGCCGAAGACGTCCGACACGGATTCGTTGAGGGCGCCGGACTGGCCGTGGTACTCCAGGTTCGCCGTGTACTGGGTGACCCCGTGCGCGAGCTCGTGGCCGATGACGTCCACCGACACGGTGAAGTCGAGGAAGAGCTCGCCGTCGCCGTCGCCGAAGACCATCTGCTGCCCGTCCCAGAAGGCGTTGTTGTACTCCTCGCCGTAGTGGACGGTCGCGTCGAGCGGGAGCCCGGCGTCGTCGATCGAGCGGCGCCCGAAGGCGGTCAGGAACAGCTCGTACGTCGCCCCGAGCCCGGCGTAGGCGCGGTTGACGGTGACGTCCCCGCTGACCGGCCCGCCCTCCTCGCGCACCGTGCGCCCGGGCAGCCGGGTCCGGTGCTGGGCGTCGTACACGGTCCGGTCGGGCCGGTCGGGGGCGGGCGCCGCCGGGGCGGGGGCCGCGAGACCCCGGACGGCGGTGACCCGGCGCCGGGTGCGCAGGAGGGAGTCGCGTTCGAGGGTGGCCTGCGCGAGATCGGCGAAGCGGGGGTTGCGGGAGCGGGCGATGCGGTCGAGCAGGTGCGGCGGCACGACCGTGCAGAAGACGGGGTGGCGGCGGGTGGGAGAGGCGTCCATGCTCCGCAATGTGGCAGTGCGTCACATCGTTGTCACTACCTGCAACCATGATTCATTCACACGTCTGAACGCGGACGCCCCGGATTGACGGACCCCACCGACTTGAGCCGCACCTTAAGCGGTATAGCTCACATTTGGTGTAAATCGGACTGGAGGGTCTTGCATACTGAAACAGGACCCCCGCGCACCGCGCGGCTCGGCTAGGCTCGGCCCATCATGCGTTTCGGGCTGCTTCTCCTTAGCTGCCGCGGCGAGGGTCTGTAGTCGTAGGCCGACCCCCTCCCCGCGGAGTTTGGTGTTGCGGTTTTGCGACCGCCCGTCGGCCGTCCCAGCGAACTACACGCGGACACGCGAGGAGCCCAACGCCATGAGCCAGCAGCCTTTTGTCGGTCGCCCCACGCCCATCACCAACGCGACCCACACCCAGCGGCCCTCCGGGATGCCGATCCACAAGTACGGCTTCTACGAGCAGGTCGAGATCCCGGACCGCACCTGGCCGAACGCCCGCGTCACCCGCGCTCCCCGCTGGCTGTCGACCGACCTGCGCGACGGCAACCAGTCGCTGATCGACCCGATGACCCCCGCCCGCAAGCGCGAGATGTTCGACCTGCTGGTGCGCATGGGCTACAAGGAGATCGAGGTCGGCTTCCCCTCGTCCGGCGAGACGGACTTCGCCTTCGTGCGCTCCATCATCGAAGAGGGCGCGATCCCGGACGACGTCACCATCTCCGTACTGACCCAGGCCCGCGAGGACCTGATCGAGCGGACCGTGGAGTCCCTGGTCGGCGCCCGCCGCGCGACCGTGCACCTGTACAACGCGACCGCCCCGACGTTCCGCCGGGTCGTCTTCCGCGGCTCCAAGGAGCAGATCAAGCAGATCGCCGTCGACGGCACCCGCCTGGTCATGGAGTACGCCGAGAAGCTGCTGGGCCCGGAGACGACCTTCGGCTACCAGTACAGCCCGGAGATCTTCACCGACACCGAGCTGGACTTCGCCCTGGAGGTCTGCGAGGCCGTCTGCGACGTCTGGCAGCCGGGCGAGGGCCGCGAGATCATCCTGAACCTGCCCGCCACCGTCGAGCGCTCGACGCCGTCCACGCACGCCGACCGCTTCGAGTGGATGGCCCGCAACCTGACCCGCCGCGAGCACATCTGCATCTCCGTGCACCCGCACAACGACCGGGGCACCGCCGTCGCCGCCGCCGAGCTGGCGCTGATGGCCGGCGCCGACCGCATCGAGGGCTGCCTGTTCGGACAGGGCGAGCGCACCGGCAACGTCGACCTGATCACCCTGGGCATGAACCTGTTCTCCCAGGGCATCGACCCGCAGATCGACTTCTCGCAGATCGACGAGATCCGCCGCACCAGCGAGTACTGCAACCAGATGGAGGTCCACCCGCGCCACCCCTACGCGGGCGACCTGGTCTACACCGCCTTCTCCGGCTCCCACCAGGACGCCATCAAGAAGGGCTTCGACGCCATGGAGGCGGACGCGGCCGCCGCCGGCCCGGGCGTCACCGTCGACGATCTGGAGTGGGCGGTCCCGTACCTGCCCATCGACCCGAAGGACGTCGGCCGCTCCTACGAGGCCGTCATCCGCGTCAACTCGCAGTCCGGCAAGGGCGGCATCGCCTACGTCCTGAAGAACGACCACAAGCTGGACCTGCCGCGCCGCATGCAGATCGAGTTCTCCCGGATCATCCAGGCCAAGACCGACTCCGAGGGCGGCGAGGTCACGCCGAAGGCGATCTGGTCCGTCTTCCAGGACGAGTACCTGCCCAACCCGGAGAACCCGTGGGGGCGCATCCAGCTGCGTTCCGGCCAGACCACCACCGACAAGGACGGCACGGACACGCTGACCGTCGAGGCGGTCGTGGACGGCGTGGACACCGTGCTGGACGGCACCGGCAACGGACCGATCTCGGCCTTCTTCGACGCGCTGGCCGGCATCGGCATCGACGCCCGCCTGCTGGACTACACCGAGCACACCATGAGCGAGGGCGCCTCCGCCGTGGCCGCCTCGTACATCGAGTGCGCGATCGACGGCCGTGTCCTGTGGGGCATCGGCATCGACGCCAACACCACCCGCGCCTCCCTGAAGGCGGTCATCTCCGCCGTCAACCGCGCGGGCCGCTGACACTCCCGCGACGCGACCCCGCCCCTCCCTCCCGGGAGGGGCGGGGTTCCGCCGTTCCCGGAGCCCGGTAAGCGCCGGGAAACGAGGGCGCGCGCGGGGGGCGCAGACCGGCCAAGTCCCCGTCCCGCGGCAAGGTTGTCTTGTCACACGACTGACGCATCCTCACCGATGTGGCTAACATCACGCCCACCCGGCGATGTTGCCGGAGGGTTACGGAGGTGCGACGTGCTGCCAGTTCGGGGTGGGGACGGCCGGAAGTTGAGGGTCTGGGGCACCCGTACCACCTGGAGCACCGTGGGTGACGGGGAGTTCTTCTGCCCCGCCTGCGGTGGGGACCGGAATTACCGCCGGCGCACCGGGCGCCGCCGCTTCGCCGTCCTCGGGGTGCCGCTGCTGCCCCGCGGGCTCGCCGGGCCCGTCGTGGAGTGCCACGCCTGCCGTGAGCGCTTCGACACCGACGTCCTGGACCACCTGACCACCACCCGCTTCACGGCGCTGCTCCGCGACGCCGTGCACACCGTGGCGCTGGCCGTGCTGGCCGCGGGCGGGACGGCCTCCCGCAGCGCGCTGGAGACCGCCGTGTGCGCCGTACGGGCCGCGGGGTTCCAGGACTGCGGTGAGGAGCAGCTGGAGTCCCTCGTGGACGCCCTGTGCAACGACGAGGGCCGGCTCGGGCTGTACGACGTACCCGAATGCTGCGGGGCGGCGCTGTCGATAGAGCTCCACGAGGCCCTGGAGCCGCTGGCTCCGCACCTCGCGGCCCCGGGCCGCGAATCGATCCTGCTGCAGGGCGCGCGGATCGCGCTCGCGGACGGCCCGTACATCCCGGCCGAACGCGAGGTGCTCGCCACGGTGGGCGCGGCACTGCGGATCGACGCGGACGAGGTCGCCCGGCTGCTGTCGGCGGTACGGGCCCCCTGACGGCCCGCTCCAGGACCGGCCGGGCCGGCGCCGACGCGCGCCCCGGCGGGCCGGCGCCCCGGGGCGCCGGCGTCGACGCGCCCCCCGGCCGTATGCGGCCGCCGGGGCCTGATCCTTTCGGTTCCGGTCGGGCGCGGAACGCCCATACCGGTCCGGACCGGTCTCTTCCGGCGTAACGATCCGGCCTCGCCGGGCCGTTCCGGCCCGGCCCGCAGCCCCCGCGGGCCCGTCGAGCACCTCGCTCCGGGCCGCCGGGAACCACCCGGGGACGGGCCGGAGCCCGGCCTGCCGGTTTGCTGTGCGGAACGCGCTGGACGCGCGTAGCGGCATGGTGCGGCGCGGGCCGCTTCGCATCAGCGCAGCCAAGGGTGCTCGGCGCCCGTGCGCCCGCCCTTACTCGCGTGTCCGGCGCTCGGCCAGAGGCGGAACCTACGAATCGGGTGTCCGTGGGAGTCAACAGTTTGTAGAAGTCGACGATATCTGTGAGGACCCCCACAGGCGTTCAATTCCGGTCACACGACGAGACGCCGCCGGTAACACCGCGGGTCTTCGATGCACGTGAACTCCTGACCACCCTGACGGACCAACGGGTTAGCGACCCACTCCGGCCAGGGATCACCAGAACTCCTCTCCCGTACCTCACCTCTTGAAGGGCAAGGCAGAGATGGCACGTGTCGCCGCCCGGCTTTCCGCCAACGGACAGCAGAGCACGCACCCGGTCGACGAGGTGCTCCCCCTCCCCAAGCTCGCGCTGTACGGCTTCCAGCACGTACTCGCGTTCTACGCCGGCGCGGTGATCGTCCCGATCATCGTCGGCAACGCGCTGAAGCTGAGCCCCGAGCAGCTCGTCTACCTCATCAACGCGGACCTGTTCACCTGCGGCATCGCCTCGATCATCCAGGCCTGGGGCATAGGCCGGATCGGTGCGCGGCTGCCCCTCATCCAGGGCGTCACCTTCACCGCCGTCTCCCCGATGATCGCCATCGGCCTCGGTGCGGGAGGCGGCACCGCCGCGCTGCTGGTCATCTACGGGGCCGTCATCACCGCCGGCATCGCGACCTTCGCCTTCGCCTGGCTGCCCGCCAAGGCCTTCCGGTCGGTCATGCGGCTCTTCCCGCCGGTCGTCACCGGAACGGTGATCACCGTCCTGGGCATCGTCCTGATCCCGGTCGGCCTGAACGACGCCGCCGGCGGTATCGGCAGCCCCGACTTCGGCGACCCGAAGCACTTCGCCTACGCGGGCGGCACGATGCTCTTCATCCTCGTCCTGATGAAGATCGGCAAGCCGTTCCTCTCCAGCATCTCCATCCTCCTCGGTCTGGTCGGCGGCACCGCGGTCGCGTTCCTCCTCGGGGACGCGAAGTTCGGCGCCGTCGGCGATTCCGGCTGGATCGGCGTCACCACCCCCTTCCACTTCGGCGTGCCGAAGTTCGAGTGGTTCCCGATCGTCCTGATGCTCATCGTCATGCTGATCACCATGGTCGAGACGACCGGCGACACGTACGCCGTCGGCGAGATCGTCGAGAAGGACATCGACAGCGAGACCGTGGCCCGCGCCCTGCGCGCCGACGGCGCCGCGACCGCCCTCGGCGGCGTCCTCAACTCCTTCCCGTACGTGGCCTTCGCCGAGAACGTCGGCCTGGTGCGGATGACCAAGGTCAAGAGCCGGTTCGTGGTCGTCGCCGCCGGCGTCTTCATGATCGTGCTCGGCCTGCTCCCCAAGGCCGCCGCGATCGTCGCCGCCGTGCCGCACGGGGTCCTGGGCGGGGCCGCGACCGTCATGTTCGGCATGGTCGCGCTGGCCGGCATCCAGACCCTGGGCAAGGTGGACCTCAAGGAGGAGAAGAACGCGCTGATCGTCGGCGTCTCCCTCGCCTTCGCTCTGCTGCCCGCGACCGTCCCGGTGTTCTTCACCCGGCACATGGACGCGGACCTGTCCTCGCTCCTGAACAGCGGTGTCACCCTCGGTGCCACCGCCGCCATCGTCCTCAACCTGATCTTCAACGGTCCGGCCGGGGACGGCGCGCAGTCCGTCCCCCGCATCGAGCTGCCCGCCCAGGTGGCGGCCCCGGAGGAGGCCGGGACGGCTGACGAGAATGCCGGGACCGGCGGCACCGGGACCGAGACGGTTGGCACCGGGACGGTCGGCACCGCGACCGGGAACGCCGACGGCAGGGTCGCCACGGCGAAGGACGCGGGAACCCCCGCGCCCTGATCCCCCCACCCCGCGGTTGCCCGCCCCCGCCCGGACTCCGGTCCGCGGCGGGGGCCGGCGCCGTCCGGCCCCGTCCGTGCGCGCGTTCCCGTACGGGTGGACCGCAGGGGACAATGGGCGCATGAGTCTGTTCCGCGACGACGGCATCGTGCTGCGCACCCAGAAGCTGGGTGAGGCGGACCGCATCATCACGCTGCTGACCCGGGGCCACGGCCGGGTGCGGGCCGTCGCCCGCGGGGTCCGGCGTACGAAATCCAAGTTCGGGGCCCGGCTGGAACCTTTCTCCCACGCCGACGTGCAGTTCTTCGCCCGCGGCGGCGAGCTGATCGGCCGCAGTCTGCCCCTCTGCACCCAGACCGAGATCATCGCCCCGTACGGCAACGGCATCGTCACCGACTACGCCCGCTACACCGCCGGTACCGCCATGCTGGAGACCTCCGAGCGGTTCACGGAGAACGAGGGCGAGCCCTCCGTCCAGCAGTACCTGCTCCTCGTCGGCGCCCTGCGCACCCTCTCGCGCGGCGAACACGAGCCGCACCTCATCCTCGACGCCTTCCTGCTGCGCTCCCTCGCCGTCAACGGCTACGCGCCCAGCTTCGAGGACTGCGCCAAGTGCGGAATCCACGGCCCCAACCGCCACTTCTCCGTCGCCGCGGGCGGGGTGATATGCGGGGACTGCCGGGTACCCGGCAGCGTCGTACCCTCGTCGGAGGCCATCGCCCTGCTCAGCGCGCTGCTGACGGGCGACTGGAACCACGCCGACGCGTGCGAGCCGCGTCACGTGCGGGAGGGCAGCGGGCTGGTCTCCGCCTATTTGCACTGGCATCTGGAGCGCGGGCTACGCTCCCTTCGATACGTCGAGAAATAGGAGCTGGGCACATGGCACGACGCGGGATTCTGGGACGCTCTCGCCGCGAGTACAAGGTTCCCGAGCCGCACCCGTCCGGTGCGCGTCCGCCGAAGATCCCCGGTGAGCTGGTCCCGAACCACGTCGCGGTCGTCATGGACGGCAACGGCCGCTGGGCCAAGGAGCGCGGGCTGCCGCGCACCGAGGGGCACAAGGTGGGCGAGGGCGTCGTGCTCGACGTGCTCAAGGGCTGCCTGGAGATGGGCGTCAAGAACCTCTCCCTGTACGCCTTCTCGACGGAGAACTGGAAGCGCTCGCCCGACGAGGTCCGCTTCCTGATGAACTTCAACCGCGACGTCATCCGCCGCCGCCGCGACGAGATGAACGAGCTGGGCATCCGCATCCGCTGGGTGGGCCGCATGCCGAAGATGTGGAAGTCGGTCGTCCAGGAGCTCCAGGTCGCCCAGGAGCAGACCGTCGACAACGACGCGATGACCCTGTACTTCTGCGTCAACTACGGCGGCCGCGCGGAGATCGCGGACGCGGCGCAGGCGATCGCCCGCGACGTGGCGGCGGGCCGGCTCGACCCGTCGAAGGTGAACGAGAAGACCTTCGCGAAGTACATGTACTACCCGGACATGCCGGACGTGGACCTGTTCCTGCGGCCCAGCGGCGAGCAGCGCACCTCCAACTACCTGCTCTGGCAGAGCGCGTACGCGGAGATGGTGTTCCAGGACGTGCTGTGGCCCGACTTCGACCGCCGCAACCTCTGGGCCGCGTGCCTGGAGTACGCGCAGCGCGACCGCCGCTTCGGCGGCGCGGTCCCGAACCAGGCGGAGGGTTCCGCGGGCTGAAGCGCCCACTAGGCTCCACCGTCATGGACATGGCTGACGAGGCGGTGGAGCTGCACTACGGCCCGGCCCGCCGCGACGTGCGGGAGGTGCTGCGCTGGCGCGCGGTCCGGTCGCCCGCCGGGCGCGGGCGGGCGCTGCTGTGGCTGGTACTGGTTCCCCTGGTGCCGGTCCTGCTGATCGTGGGGCAGCAGGGACGGGGGACGAGCCCGGCCGGCCTGGCCTTCGCGGCCGGGGTGGGGTCGGCCCTGGGCGCCCTCTGTCTCGGCCTGGACCTGTACCGGCTCGCGCGCCGGACGTACCGCTGGGCGGCGGAGCACCCGGAGTACCGCTGCGTGGTCACCGAACGGGGCGTGTCCCACCACCGGCCCGACGGCACGGTGGTCGCGTACCGATGGGACAGGTACCGGGGGTGGACGGAGACCCGGAACCTGTTCGTCCTCGTCTTCGCCAACGGAACCCCGGGCTGGCTCCCGAAACGGGCGGCCGCGGACCCCGGGGACATCGGCCGGATCCGCGCCGTCCTGGACCGGCACCTGAGCAGGATCTAGCCGGCGGCGGCGCAGTCCGCGCAGGTGCCGAAGATCTCCACCGTGTGGGCCACGTTCACGTAGCCGTGCTCGGCGGCGATCGACTCCGCCCACTTCTCCACGGCCGGACCTTCCACCTCGACCGCCTTGCCGCACTTGCGGCAGACCAGGTGGTGGTGGTGGTCGCCGGTGGAGCAGCGGCGGTAGACCGACTCGCCGTCACTGGTGCGCAGGACGTCGACCTCGCCGGCGTCCGCGAGCGACTGGAGGGTGCGGTACACGGTGGTCAGGCCCACGGAGTCGCCACGGTGCTTGAGCATGTCGTGGAGTTCCTGGGCGCTGCGGAACTCGTCCACCTCGTCCAGCGCCGCCGCCACGGCGGCCCGCTGCCGGGTGGATCGTCCTCGTACTGGCGCGGTATTCGTCTCGCCAGGCGCAGTCGCCACCGGTTCCTCCTCGTATCGGCCTCGGGCGTTTCGGCTCGGGCCCATTGTGCCAGGCGGTGGGCCCTCCTAGACCTTCACGTCGTCCCGGGTGCACACCTCTTCCGCCGCGCGCGCGGCCTTCGCCCGGCGCCTGGCCAGCGGCGTCGACAGGGCGGTCATCGCCATGAAGACGCCGATGGCGAGCAGCACGATGGCCGCGCCCGAGGGTGCCTCGACGTAGTACGTGGTGACCGTGCCGGTCAGGGAGACGATCAGGCCGATCGCCATGGCCAGCGAAAGCGTCGCGGTGAACCCGCGGGTGACCCGCTGGGCGGCCGCCACGGGGATCACCATCATGGCGCTGACCAGGAGCAGGCCGACGATGCGCATGGCGACGGTCACGGTGACCGCGGCGGTCACCATGATCAGCAGGTTAAGGAGGCGCACCGGCAGGCCGGTGACCCGGGCGAACTCCTCGTCCTGGCAGACGGCGAACAACTGCCGGCGCAGGCCGATGGTGACGGCGAGGACGAACGCGGAGAGGACCCCCACGGCGACGACGTCCTCGGACGCGACCGTGGTGATCGAACCGAACATCGCGCTGAGCAGCTTCGCCGTGGAGCCCCCGCCCACACTGATGATCATGACGCCGCCGGCCAGGCCGCCGTAGAACAGCATGGCGAGCGCCACGTCGCCGCTGGTCTTGCCGCGGGAGCGGATCAGCTCCATGCCGACGGCGCCGACGACGGCCACCAGGGTCGCCATCCAGACCGGGCTGGTGTTGAGGACGAAGCCGAGCGCGACGCCGGTCATGGCCACGTGGCCGAGGCCGTCGCCCATGACGGCCTGGCGGCGTTGCACGAGGTACGTGCCGATCGCGGGCGCGGTGATGCCGACCAGCGCGGCCGCGATGAGCGCCCGCACCATGAAGGGGTAGTCGAGGAGTTCCATCAGCTCAGGAGTCCCGTCCGCAGGGGCTCGGCGTCGTGCGCCGCGTGGGGGTGTACGTGGTCGTGGCCGGGCAGCGCGTGCTGGCCCACGGCCTCCGGGGGCGGGCCGTCGTGGACGACGCAGCCGTCGCGCAGGACGACGGCCCGGTCGATCAGCGGCTCCAGCGGACCCAGCTCGTGCAGGACGAGCAGGACGGTCGCGCCGGCGGCGACCTGGGTGCGCAGGGCGTTCGCGAGGACCGCCTGGTTGTCGAGGTCCACGCCCGCCATCGGCTCGTCCATGATCAGGAGTTCGGGCTCGACGGCGAGGGCCCGGGCGATGAGTACGCGCTGGTGCTGGCCGCCGGAGAGGGCGTTGACCGAGGCGTCGGCGTACGCGTCCATGTCGACGAGGGACAGGGCGCGGGCGACGGCGTCCTTGTCGGCCCGGCGCAGCAGGCCGAAGCGGGAGCGGGCGAGGCGTCCGGCGGAGACGACCTCCCGGACGGTGGCGGGGACGCCGCCGGCGGCGGTGGTGCGCTGCGGGACGTATCCGATCCGCGACCACGCGCGGAAGCGCTTGAAGTCCGTACCGAAGAGGGACAGCTCCCCGTCGGTCAGCGGGACCTGGCCGACCACGGCGCGGACGGCCGTGGACTTGCCGGAGCCGTTGGCGCCGAGCAGGGCGACGACCTCGCCGCGGTGGACGGCGAGGTCGACACCGCGCAGCACGGGGCGCGAGCCGAGCGAGGCCGTGGCCCCGCGCAGGGATATGACGGGCTGGTCCGCTGTCTGTCCCGGCGTGGACTTCATGGCGCGCGCCTCCGTTGCTGCCGCTGTCATCACTTGGCTCCGAGAGCCTTCTGGAGGTTCTTCAGGTTCGACCGCATGACCTCGAAGTAGTCAGCGCCCTGCGAGCTGTCGGTGATTCCCTCGAGCGGGTCGAGGACGTCGGTCTTCAGGCCCGTGTCCTTCGCGAGGGTCTTGGCCGTCTTGTCGCTGGCCAGGGTCTCGAAGAACACCGTGGTCACCCCGTCCTTCGCCGCCACGGTCTGGAGGTCCTTCATGCGGGCCGGGCTGGGCTCGGACTCGGGGTCGACGCCGGAGATGCCCTCCTGGTCGAGGCCGTAGCGCTCGGCGAGGTAGCCGAAGGCGGAGTGGGTGGTGATGAAGGTCCGGGAGGCCGTGTCCTTCAGGCCGTTCTTGAACTCGGTGTCCAGCGCGTTCAGTTCGGCGACCAGCGCCTCGGTGTTCTTCTTGTAGTCCGCCGCGTGGCCGGCGTCGGCCTTCTCCAGGGCCGCGCCGACGCCCTTGGCCATCTCCGCGTACTTGGCGGGGTCGAGCCAGACGTGCGGGTCCTCGCCGGCCTCGCCGTGGCTGTGGTCGTGGCCCTCGGCCCCGCCCTCGCCCTCGGCGGCGTGGTCGTCGTGGCCGGAGGCGCCGTGGGCCTCCAGCGTGGTGAGGGTGGCGGCGTCGACGACGTTCTTCACGCCGGACTGCTCCACGGCCTTGTCGACGGCGGGCTGGAGGCTCTTGAGGTAGAGGACCACGTCGGCCTCGCCGAGCTGCGCGGTCTGCTTGGGGGTGATCTCCAGGTCGTGCGGCTCGACACCCGGCTTCGTCAGGGTGGAGACCTTCACGTGGTCCTTGCCGATCTTCTCGGCGAGGAACTGCATCGGGTAGAACGACGCCGTCACGTCGAGCTTGCCGTCGGTCCCGTTGCCGGCGGCGCTGGCTCCGGAGCAGGCGGTGAGGGCCGTGGCGCCGAGGGCGACGGCCCCGGCGAGGGCGGCTGTGGGTATGAGGCGTCGTACGTTCATGACATCCATTTTCATCAAAGTTGGAAACGGTTGTCAACAAGCCAGGTGGGAGCACGGCTCCGGGGTCTTGGAGGGGGGATCCGATTTGAAGGGGAGGGTGCGGGCGCCGGTAACCTAAAGGCTTCGCCGTTCGTCCTCGTTAATGAAGAGAGCACCGTGGCCGCCGACAAGATCGACACCATCGTCAGCCTGAGCAAGCGCCGTGGCTTCGTTTTCCCTTGCAGTGAGATCTACGGCGGCTCCAAGGCCGCCTGGGATTACGGCCCGCTGGGTGTCGAGCTCAAGGAGAACATCAAGCGCCAGTGGTGGAAGGCGATGGTCACCGGGCGTGAGGACATCGTCGGCCTCGACTCGTCCGTGATCCTGGCCCCCGAGGTCTGGGTGGCCTCCGGTCACGTCGCGACCTTCTCGGACCCGCTGACCGAGTGCACCGCCTGTCACAAGCGCCACCGCGCGGACCACCTTGAAGAGGCGTACGAGGCCAAGCACGGCCGCCCGCCGGCCAACGGCCTCGCCGACGTCAACTGCCCCCACTGCGGCGTGAAGGGCCAGTTCACCGAGCCCAAGCAGTTCTCCGGCATGCTGGAGACGCACCTCGGCCCGACCCAGGACTCGAAGGCGTACCTGCGCCCCGAGACCGCCCAGGGCATCTTCACCAACTTCGCCCAGGTGCAGACCACTTCGCGCAAGAAGCCGCCCTTCGGCATCGCGCAGATGGGCAAGTCCTTCCGGAACGAGATCACTCCGGGCAACTTCATCTTCCGCACGCGCGAGTTCGAGCAGATGGAGATGGAGTTCTTCGTCAAGCCGGGCGAGGACGAGCAGTGGCAGGAGTACTGGATGGCCGAGCGCTGGAACTGGTACCGCGGCCTCGGCATCCGCGAGGAGAACATCCGCTGGTTCGAGCACCCGAAGGAGAAGCTGTCCCACTACTCGAAGCGCACCGCCGACATCGAGTACCGCTTCAACTTCGGCGGCAACGAGTTCTCCGAGCTCGAGGGCGTGGCCAACCGCACCGACTACGACCTCAAGGCCCACTCCGCCGCCTCCGGCCAGGACCTCGTGTACTTCGACCAGGAGACGAAGGAGAAGTACACGCCGTACGTCATCGAGCCGGCGGCCGGTGTCAACCGCGCCATGCTCGCCTTCATGCTCGACGCGTACATCGAGGACGAGGCCCCCAACGCGAAGGGCGTCATGGAGAAGCGCACCGTGATGCGCCTCGACCCGCGCCTGGCCCCGGTCAAGGTCGCCGTCCTGCCGCTGTCCCGCAACGCGCAGCTGTCGCCGAAGGCCAAGGGCCTCGCCGCCGACCTGCGCAAGTTCTGGAACATCGAGTTCGACGACGCGGGTGCCATCGGCCGCCGCTACCGCCGCCAGGACGAGATCGGCACGCCGTTCTGCGTCACCGTCGACTTCGACACCCTGGATGACAACGCGGTGACCGTGCGCGAACGCGACACGATGAAGCAGGAGCGCGTCTCCCTGGACCAGATCCAGAGCTACCTCGGCAGCCGCCTGCTCGGCTGCTAGGTCCGCAGGGCACGAAAGCCGGTGGCCCGGTGCGCGACGCGCACCGGGCCACCGGTCCGTCGTACGGGGATCAGGCCGCCGCGGCGTGTCCGGCTCCCGGTGCCCCACCCGCCCGCGCGGCCTCGGCCACCCGCTCCGGACGGCCTCGCCGGGGGCGGCCCCTGTTGCACCGGGGGGCGCCCGGTCAGGCGCGCAGGCCCCGGATGACCAGGGACGTGACCGCTTCGAACTCCGGGATGATCGTCGGCGAGACCCAGTCCGCCGCGTACTGCGGGTCGTGGAAGCGGCCGGTGGCGTCGAAGACCGCGCGGGCGGCGCCCGGGACGTCGTCGGCGGCGAGCGAGCCGGCGGCGACTCCCTCGGCGATGATCCGGGCCAGCTGGGCGACCAGTTCCGTCAGGTGCTCGTCCACCACCCCGCTGTTCTCGGCGAGCAGCACGGTATAGGTGGCGAACAGCTCGGGGTCGTCTCCCGCCTTGTGGCGCTTGGCCTCGAAGAGGGCTTCGAGCCAGGCCTCCAGCTTGGAGGGGGCACTCTCGCCGGGGGTCGCGGCGATCTCCTCCAGCAGCACCGCGCTCTTGGTGAGCCAGCGCTCGGTGACGGCCTCGCGCAGCGCCGCCTTCGAAGGGAAGTGCCGGTACACGCTGCCGTGGCTGACTCCCAGGGCGCGCGCCACGTCGACCACGGTCGCCTTCGTGGGACCGAAGCGGCGCAGCACCTCCTCGGTGGTCGCGAGGATGCGCTCGGGGGTCAGGGGCTCGGCAGCAGCGGGGGACATGGGGACGACGGTACCGTCAGCTCAGTGCTCGCTGTCGAGGTGGGCCATCTGCGCTGCCGGGTACCGCTCGCCGGACGCCGAGCCCGCGGGGACGGCATCCTCGATCGCGGCCAGGTCCGCGGCGCTCAGCGTGACGTCCATGGCACCCAGTGCCTCGGTGAGCCGGTCGCGGCGCCGGGCACCCACCAGCGGCACGATGTCGCTGCCGCGCGAAAGGACCCAGGCGATCGCCGTCTGGGCGACGCTGACTCCCTTTTCGTCGGCGACCTTCCGCAGGGCGTCGACCAGATCGAGGTTCCGGTCGAGGTTGTCGCCCTGGAACCGGGGGCTCATGCCGCGGAAATCCCCGGGGCTCAGCTCACGGTCCCGGGAGAAGTGGCCGCTGATCAGCCCGCGGGACAGCACCCCGTACGCCGTGACGCCGATGCCGAGCTCGCGCGCGGTCGGCAGGATCTCGTCCTCGATGCCGCGGGAGATCAGCGAGTACTCGATCTGGAGGTCCGCGATCGGAGCCACCGCGGCGGCCCGGCGCAGGGTGTCCGCGCCGACCTCGGAGAGGCCGATGTGCCGCACGTGCCCGGCCCGGACCGCCTCGGCTATGGCGCCGACGGTCTCCTCGATCGGGACGTCCGGGTCCACGCGGGCGATCCGGTAGATGTCGATGTGGTCCCGCCCCAGCCGCTGGAGCGAGTAGGCCAGGAAGTTCCGGACTGCGTCGGGCCGGCCGTCGTATCCGGCGAAGCCGCCCTCCACCGTGCGCAGCGCGCCGAACTTGACACTGGTCAGCGCCTGTTCCCGGGCCGCCGCGGGCGCGGTGCGCAGGGCTTCGCCGATCAGCAGCTCGTTGTGCCCCATGCCGTAGAAGTCGCCCGTGTCCAGGAGGGTGACGCCGGCGTCGAGGGCGGCGTGGATCGTCGCGAGGGACTCGGCGCGGTCGGCGTCGCCGTACAGGGCGGACATGCCCATGCAGCCGAGTCCGAGCGGGAAGACGGCCGGTCCGGTGGTGCCGAGCCGGCGATGGGCGGTGGACGCGGGTGCGGATGCGTTCTCATTCGTGGTCATGAAACGAGAATGACATGACGAGTGACAGATTTCAATATCTGTCACTCGTCAGGGTTAGGCCAGGACGCGCAGGACCAGAGCGGCCGCCGCGGCGAGGGTCAGGACCGCTGCGGGTGCGAACGCGTAGTCCTTGACGCGCAGGTGGGCGATGACCGCGCCGATGAAGTAGAGGGTCACGCCGACGGCGGCGGCCACGCCCAGCGGGGCGAACCAGAGCCCGGCGATCAGGCCCGCCGCGCCGGCCGCCTTCAGGGCGGCGAGGCGCGGCAGCCACGCCTCCGGCACCCCGACCTTGCGCATGTTGGCCATGACCTGGTCGTTGCGACTGAGCGTGAAGATCGCGGAGGCGGTGAGGGTCAGGGCGAGCAGGATGCCGACGACGGCGTAGGCGATGAACATGAAGAACCCCAATGGTCGATGCTGTCAGATCATTGAATAGCATCAACGATCCACTGAGCACAACCATTCTGTGATGGCTACGATATGGGGCATGACGGCAGATCAGGACGGATCGCACCCCCCGCAGCGGCTGGGCCTGCTGCTGGCGTGGCACGGATCGGTCACGCAGACCCGCATGAAGCAGGCGTTCGGCACGGCCGGGCTCAGCCCGAGGCACGCCATGACGCTGATGAACCTCGAGGCCGGCCCGATCAGCCAGCGCGAGCTGGCGGACCGGCTGGAGGTGGACCCCAGCGTGCTCGTCGGGATCCTGAACGACCTGGAGGGCGACGGCCTGGCCGAACGCCGCCGCGACGCGGCCGACCGCCGGCGTCACAACGTGGCCCTCACCCCCGCGGGGGCTGCCGTCCTGGACACGACGAACGCGGCCCTCGACGAGGTCGAGCAAGGGCTCTTCGGGGACCTCTCCGCGGCCGACCGGACGACGCTGCGCGCCCTGCTGGGCCGCATCGACACGCACGCGGAGGACTTCACCTGCCAGGAGTGAGCCCGGGGGAGCGGCTTACCCCGTAGCGCGGCCCCGCCAGCCGCCAGCCGCCAGCCGCCAGCCGCCAGCCGCCAGCCGCCAGCACGCCGACCCCGTCCACGCGACCGCGGGACCGGCCAGGTGAGCTCAGGCGTCCGCCCGTGCCGGCGCGGCCCCGGGGTCGAGCGTACGGGCGGTGCGCGCCGCCGTGGCGAGGGCCCAGGGGCCGCTCGTGACCGCCCCCACCACCAGCACGATCAGGCCGCAGCCCGTGATGATCCACCAGGCCGGCCCGGTC
The DNA here is from genome assembly GCF_042715295.1 of Streptomyces sp. NPDC058701. Lineage (NCBI taxonomy): Bacteria > Bacillati > Actinomycetota > Actinomycetes > Kitasatosporales > Streptomycetaceae > Streptomyces > Streptomyces sp. NPDC058701. Next base: position 143,700 of record NZ_JBHXSY010000004.1, read on the forward strand.
GCCTCGGCGAAGTCCGAACCGTGTCCCATCCCGGACGCCAGCACCGAGCCGACCACCGCGACGCCCAGGGTGCCGCCGGTCTGCCGGCTGGTGGACGCGATGGCCGCCGCGACACCCGCCTGGGAGCGCGGCATCCCGGACACCGCCGTGTTGGTGACCGGGGCGTTGACCATGCCGAAGCCCAGCCCGAAGAGCATGTACCCGGCGAAGAGCAGCGGGGTGGACGTCTCCGCTTCGAAGACCGCGAAGAGCAGGCCGCTCGTCGCCATCGTCACGCCCGCGACCAGCAGCGGCAGCCGGGGACCGCGGGTCGCGACCAGCCGCCCCGAGAGCGGGGCGAACAGGAAGGTCAGGGCGGCCATCGGCAGCATGTACAGCCCCGCGTCCAGCGCGCCGAGCCCGCGCACGTCCTGCAGGTAGAGCGTGTTCAGGAACAGGAAGCCGGACAGGCCGGCGAACGCGCTGACCGCGATCACGGTCGCCCCGCTGAACGGAGCGCTCCGGAAGAACCGCAGGTCGACCAGCGGCTCCTTCCGCCGGGGCTCGTACACCAGCAGCCCCACGAGCGAGGCGACGGCGACCACGGCGCAGCCCACGATCAGCGGCGAGCTCCAGCCGACGGCGGGCGCCTCGATGATCCCGTACGTGACGCTGCCCAGCAGGGCCATGACCAGCACCTGGCCCACCGGGTCCGGCCGGCGCGGCCGGGCGGCCCGGGACTCGGGGATGTGGCGCAGGGTCAGGACGAGGGCGGCCAGGCCGATCGGCAGGTTGAGCCAGAAGATCGAGCGCCAGCCCACGGAGTCCACCATCAGGCCGCCGATCAGGGGTCCGGCGGCCATGGAGAGGCCCGCGACCGCGCCCCACACGCCGATGGCCCGGGCCCGGGCGGCGGGCTCGGTGAAGGTGTTGGTGATGATCGACATCGCCACCGGGTTGAGCATCGCGCCGCCGACCGCCTGGACCATCCGGAAGACGATGAGCCAGTCGAGGCTGGGGGCGAGCGAGCACAGCAGGGAGCCGAGGGTGAAGAACACGAGACCGGTGACGAACACCTTGCGGCGCCCGATCCGGTCGGCCGTGGACCCCGCGAGCATCAGCAGCGAGGCCAGGACCAGGGTGTAGGAGTCGATGCTCCACTGGAGCCCCGCGACCGAGGCGTCCAGATCGCGGCGCATGGAGGGCAGTGCGACGTTCAGGACGGTGTTGTCGAGGCTGACGATCAGCAGGCTCATGCAGCAGATCGCGAGGACGAGCGTGCGCTGCCGGGGACTCGACTCGATCATGCCGCCGATGGTACGTCCGCCCCACCGCCCCGGCATGCGGGACAATGGGCGGATGACCACGCTCCCCCCGCCCCTCGCGATCGGCCCGCACACCGTGCAGCCCCCGGTGGTGCTCGCACCCATGGCCGGTATCACCAATGCCCCCTTCCGCACGCTCTGCCGCGAGTTCTCGGGCGGCAAGGGGCTGTTCGTGAGCGAAATGATCACGACCCGCGCCCTGGTCGAGCGCAACGAGAAGACCATGCAGCTGATCCACTTCGATGAGACCGAGAAGCCCCGCTCGATCCAGCTCTACGGGGTCGACCCCGTGACGGTCGGCAAGGCGGTCCGGATGATCGTCGAGGAGGACCGCGCCGACCACATCGACCTCAACTTCGGCTGCCCGGTCCCGAAGGTCACCCGCAAGGGCGGCGGCTCGGCCCTCCCGTACAAGCGCCACCTGCTGCGCGCGATCCTGCGCGAGGCCGTCGCGGGCGCCGGCGACCTGCCGGTGACCATGAAGATGCGCAAGGGCATCAACGACGAGCACCTCACCTACCTCGACGCCGGCCGGATCGCCGTCGAGGAGGGGGTCACCGCCATCGCCCTGCACGGGCGCACCACCGCCCAGCACTACGGCGGCACCGCCGACTGGGAGGCCATAGCGCGGCTCAAGGAACACGTCCCGGAGATCCCGGTGCTCGGCAACGGCGACATCTGGTGCGCCGAGGACGCCCTGCGCATGGTCCGCGAGACCGGCTGCGACGGCGTCGTCGTCGGGCGCGGCTGCCTGGGCCGCCCGTGGCTGTTCAACGACCTGGTGGCGGCCTTCGAGGGGCGCCCCCAGGACTTCCACAAGCCGGTGCTGCGGGAGGTCGCGGCGACCATGCACCGCCATGCCGAGCTGCTGGGGGAGTGGATCGGCGACGAGGCGCGCGGGGTGATCGACTTCCGTAAGCACGTGGCCTGGTACCTGAAGGGCTTCGCGGTCGGCTCCGAGATGCGCCAGAAGCTGGCGGTCACCTCTTCCCTGGCCGAACTGGACGCTCATCTGAGCGAGCTGGACCTGGACCAGCCCTGGCCCGAGAGCGCGGACGGTCCGCGCGGCCGGACGTCCGGAAACAACCGGGTTGTCCTGCCGGAAGGCTGGTTGAACGATCCGTACGACTGCGCGGGCGTGAGCGAGGATGCTGAACTGGACACGTCCGGAGGCTGACACGGCCTGGCAAAACGTGCCTTCGCTGGCGTGACATACGCCACGCATGGGTGGGCTTGCGCTCACATGAGCGGAGGAATCGCGGATAAGACTTTCAAAGGGTGGCACTGGGTGCCACCCTTTGTGCGTTCAATACTTGAACACAAACGGATCGATGATCGCTCATCCGAGCACAATTGAGCCTCGGTGGACGTTTCTCTCTTCGGAAAGTGAACGATCTTGGGAGGTTCTTGCTACCGATGAGTTACTTTCGATCTCCTGGCGCACGGGTGGTTACGGCCGCATGACCGCCAAGTGGACGTACCCATAAGCCTTCGATCTGGGTATGTTCCTGGCCGTCAGGGCAGCCACCGAGTCCTCGAGGAGTCGAGACCCGTGTCGGAAAACAAAGATCAGAAGCTCGTCTACGACTTCACCGAGGGCAACCGCGACCTCAAGGACCTCCTCGGCGGCAAGGGGGCCAACCTCGCCGAGATGACCAACCTCGGCCTCCCGGTCCCTCCCGGCTTCACCATCACCACCGAGGCGTGCAAGGTCTACCTCGACAGCGGTACGGCTCCGGCCGCGCTGCGCGACGAGGTCAGCGCCCACCTGGAAGCCCTCGAGGCGAAGATGGGCAAGAAGCTCGGCCAGTCGGACGACCCGCTGCTGGTCTCCGTGCGCTCCGGCGCCAAGTTCTCGATGCCCGGCATGATGGACACCGTCCTCAACATCGGCCTCTCCGACGCGTCCGTCGTCGGCCTCGCCGCGCAGTCCGGTGACGAGCGCTTCGCATGGGACTCCTACCGGCGCCTCATCCAGATGTTCGGCAAGACCGTCCTGGATGTCGACGGCGAGCTCTTCGAGGAGGCTCTCGAAGAGGCCAAGGCCGCCAAGAAGGTCACCGTCGACACCGACCTCGACGCCGCCGACCTGAAGAAGCTGGTCAAGCACTTCAAGAGGATCGTGGCGAAGGAGGCCGGCCGCGAGTTCCCGCAGGACGCCCGCGACCAGATGGACCTCGCCGTCGAAGCGGTCTTCAACTCGTGGAACACCGACCGCGCCAAGCTCTACCGCCGCCAGGAGCGCATCCCCGGCGACCTGGGCACCGCCGTCAACATCTGCTCCATGGTCTTCGGCAACCTCGGCCCGGACTCCGGCACGGGCGTGGCGTTCACCCGCGACCCCGCCAGCGGCCACCAGGGCGTCTACGGCGACTACCTCCAGAACGCCCAGGGCGAGGACGTGGTGGCGGGCATCCGCAACACCGTCCCCCTCGCGGACCTGGAGGGCATCGACAAGGCCTCCTACGACCAGCTCATGACGATCATGGAGACGCTGGAGACCCACTACAAGGATCTCTGCGACATCGAGTTCACGATCGAGCGCGGCCAGCTCTGGATGCTCCAGACCCGCGTCGGCAAGCGCACCGCGGGCGCCGCCTTCCGCATCGCCACGCAGCTCGTCGACCAGGGCCTGATCGACGAGGCCGAGGCCCTCCAGCGCGTCAACGGCGCCCAGCTCGCCCAGCTGATGTTCCCGCGCTTCGACGCCGACGCGACGACCCAGCTCCTGGGCCGCGGCATCGCCGCCTCCCCGGGCGCGGCGGTCGGCAAGGCGGTCTTCGACTCCTACACGGCCGTCAAGTGGTCCCGCTCCGGCGAGAAGGTCATTCTGATCCGCCGCGAGACCAACCCCGACGACCTCGACGGCATGATCGCCTCCGAGGGCATCCTGACCTCGCGCGGCGGCAAGACCTCGCACGCCGCCGTCGTCGCCCGCGGCATGGGCAAGACCTGCGTCTGCGGCGCCGAGGAACTCGACGTCGACACCAAGCGCCGCCGCATGACGGTCGGCGGGACGGTCATCGAAGAGGGCGACGTCGTCTCCATCGACGGCTCCACCGGCAAGGTCTACCTCGGCGAGGTACCCGTCGTACCCTCCCCGGTCGTCGAGTACTTCGAGGGCCGCATGCACGCCGGCGCCGACGACGCCGACGAGCTGGTCGCCGCCGTGCACCGGATCATGGCCTACGCGGACCGCGTCCGCCGGCTGCGCGTGCGCGCCAACGCCGACAACGCCGAGGACGCGCTGCGCGCCCGCCGCTTCGGCGCGCAGGGCATCGGCCTGTGCCGCACCGAGCACATGTTCCTCGGCGAGCGCCGCGAGATGGTCGAGCGCCTGATCCTCGCGGACACCGACGAGGAGCGCGAGGGCGCGCTGGCCGCCCTGCTGCCGCTGCAGAAGAAGGACTTCGTCGAGCTGTTCGAGGCGATGGACGGACTCCCCGTCACCGTCCGCCTCCTGGACCCGCCGCTGCACGAGTTCCTGCCCGACATCACCGAGCTGTCGGTGCGCGTCGCCCTCGCCGAGTCCCGCAAGGACGCCAACGAGAACGACCTGCGCCTGCTCCAGGCCGTGCACAAGCTGCACGAGCAGAACCCGATGCTGGGCCTGCGCGGCGTCCGCCTCGGCCTGGTCATCCCCGGTCTGTTCGCCATGCAGGTGCGGGCGATCGCCGAGGCCGCCGCCGAGCGCAAGAACGCCAAGGGCGACCCGCGCGCCGAGATCATGGTCCCGCTCGTGGGCACCGTCCAGGAGCTGGAGATCGTCCGCGACGAGGCCGACGCGGTCATCGCCGAGGTCGAGGCCGCCACCGGCACCAGCCTCAAGCTGACCATCGGCACGATGATCGAGCTGCCCCGCGCCGCCCTGACGGCCGGGCAGATCGCCGAGGCCGCGCAGTTCTTCTCCTTCGGCACGAACGACCTGACGCAGACGGTGTGGGGCTTCTCCCGCGACGACGTCGAGGCCTCGTTCTTCACCGCGTACCTGGAGAAGGGCATCTTCGGAGTCTCGCCCTTCGAGACCATCGACCGCGACGGCGTCGGCGCGCTGGTCCGCAGCGCCGTCCAGGCCGGCCGGGCCACCCGCCCGGACCTCAAGCTCGGCATCTGCGGCGAGCACGGCGGTGACCCCGAGTCCGTCCACTTCTTCCACGAGGTGGGCCTCGACTACGTCTCCTGCTCGCCCTTCCGGATTCCGGTGGCGCGTCTGGAGGCCGGTCGCGCGGCCGCCGAATCGAAGGGCAGCGACAGCCGCTGACCCCCGCCCCGCGAGGGGCCCCGCAGACCGCGCCCGCCCCCGGGTTCCCTGACACCCGGAGGCGGGCGCGTCTATTTTTTTGTGTTCAACAAATCTTTACGCCAGCAGGCGGTGGACGGATCCCCACCCGTCCACCGCCGCTGTCATTCTGCCGGGCACGTCGGCGCTTCCCGGTGCGACCGACCGCCAGGCCCCGCAAAGCCCCCCACGGCCTTCACGGAGCGTTTCGGTCGCATCGGAGTGTGCCCGGCGGAGTACAGGATTTCGGTTGTCACGCCTCCGCCGAAAGGGGTTTCAACTGTGGCCGAAAGGGCGTGGTGACCACGTGTGACGGCATGCATACTCATGGGGCGGGGGGATTGCGGTTGCACAGGTGGGGGTTCGGTGCTGCGTATCCATTTCACTGGAGTGGACCTGGCACGCGTACGGATGGCAGGTCGTCCCGATGCGTTGTGGGAAACGATTCTGAGCTTTCACCGCTTAAGGGACCGGCGCGATGCCCGGCTCTTCGGTGAATGGCGTACGGAAACCCGGAGCAGGTTGAATAGTGAAACACGCACGCTCGGTATGCTTATACCGGGCAGAGGTTATTTTCCCGATTTCCTGACCCCTGTGGAGGGGCAGTACGGGTGGGACGTGGGCCTCGACGCGCTGCGCGGCATACGCCCCGAGCGGATGCGGCGCGAGCTGCTGCTCCTGGGCGCGGGGACGGCCCCCGGCTCGGCGGTGGCGCCGCGGCTGCGCGAGTTCATGGACGGCGGCGCCAAGCACCTGCCCAGGCTGCTGGGCGAGCTGCGCGGCTACCACCGCGCGGCCGTGGAGCCGTACTGGACGCACATCCAGGCCCAGATCGAGGCCGAACGGGCCGCGCGCGGCCGGGCCCTGCTCGACGGGGGCGCGGACGAGCTGCTGGCCTCGCTGCCGCCGATGCTGCGCTGGCGGGCCCCGGTCCTGGAGTGCGACTACCCGGTGGACCGCGACGTACGGCTGCGGGGGCGCGGGCTGCTGCTCCAGCCGTCGTTCTTCTGCCGGCGCACCGCGGTGACCCTGCACGACCCGGAGCAGCCGCCGGTCCTGGTCTACCCGGCCGCGGCGCAGCTGGCCTCGGCGTCCGCGGGGGGAGAGTCCGCCCGGCCGGTGGAGGAGCGGCGCCAGCGCACCCTGGGCAAGCTGGTCGGGCACACCCGTTCCGTGGTGCTCCGGGCCATCGGGGACGGTGCGACGACCAGTGAGCTGGCCCGCCGGGCCGGGGTCTCCCTGGCGTCCGCGAGCCAGCACGCCTGCGTGATGCGCGAGGCGGGCCTGGTCACCACCCTGCGGCACGGGAACGCGGTGCTGCACACCGTGACCCCGTTGGGCGCCGCGCTGCTGAAGGGCGGCGCGGTGGCCTCGTGAGCGCGCCCGGCCCCCGGCCCCCGGGCCTCCGCTCGGGTCCGGGGGCCGGGGGCCGCGGGATCAGGTGCGGAACGGGCCGGTGACCTCGTACGTGATGCCGCCCGAGGAGCTGCCGCTCGTCCCGCGCTGGCTGCTGAAGTAGAGCCGGGTGCCGTCGGGCGAGAAGGCCGGGCCGGTGACCTCCGAGGAGGACTGTCCCGTGATCCGCAGGAACGGGGCGACCACGTCGTCGGGCGTGATCACGCAGATCTCCATGTTGCCGCCGTCCTCGGCCACGTACAGGTCCCCGTATGAGGACCCCGTGACGTTGTCCACGCCCGTCAGCGGGGCCGCGCCGCCGGAAACCAGGGAGTCGTCGTAGGCCAGCTCGTAGGTGCTCGCGGCGAGGTTGAGCTGCCAGACCCGGTTGTCGCCCTTGGTGGTGAACCACACGGTGTCGTTGGCGTAGTGACAGCCCTCGCCGCCGCTGAACTTCTTCGCGCCCGAGACCTGGCTGCGGGTGGCGGTGGGGGAGCCGTCGCGGTCCGGGACGGTGGCCCAGGTGAACGAGCCGGAGGTGGCCGTGGACGCCTTCAGCACCTGGAGGGTGCCGGCGGAGAGGTTGCCCCAGGTGGTCGGGACGAAGCGGTAGAAGCAGCCGTCCGTCTCGTCCTCCGTCAGGTAGATCACCTTGCGGACCGGGTCGGCCGCGGCCGCCTCGTGCTTGAACTGGCCCATCGCGGGGCGCTGGACGGCCGCGTTCACCCCGTACGGGTCGGTCTCGTACACGTAGCCGCGGGAGACCTCCTCGCAGGACAGCCAGGTGTTCCAGGGCGTCTTGCCGCCCGCGCAGTTCTGCCGGGTGTTCGACAGGATCCGGTACGCGCCGGTGATCGCGCCGGTCGCGCCGAACCTCACCGCGCTCGCGCCGCCGCCCGGGTTGATCTCCGAGTTCGACACGTAGATCCAGCCGGTGCCGTCCGCGAAGCAGGCGCCGCCGTCGGGTGCGCTGTGCCACTTGTACGTGGTGGAGCCGACGTTCTGGCCGGACCGGGCGATCACCCGGCTGCTGAAGCCGGCGGGCAGCTGGAGGCCGTTCGCGTCGGCCGCGCCGAGCGCCCCGTACGGGCCGGCCCCCGGCTGGGCGGGCGCCGCGTACGCCGCTCCGTGCATCAGGGTGCCGCCGAAGGCGGCGGCGGACGAGCCTATGACTGCGCCGCGCAGAAAGGTACGACGTTCCACGGTCACTCCTGTGGGAGGAAGGCCCCGCGTCCGGTCGGACGCGGGGTCGCACGCGTCGAGGAACCTAGGAGAGCTGAGTTGACGTGACGTCAATTCCTTATGACGCGCGGGCGACCGGCTCGGGGTCAATGGCCGTGCATCATTCACCTGAAGTGATGCGGGGGTGCGGAGGGCCTTTTCCGGAAGGTTTTCCACCTCGCCGCGGAGACGGTCGTTCACGGGGCGGCGGACGATTCGATGTGCGTACGCCCAGTCGCCCCGCACCCGCCGGCCTGCGCGGTCGGGCGGGCCGAGGGGCCGGTTCCGGCCGATTCCGGTGCCCGGGGTTTCGTTCCGGCCGCTCCGCGCACCGGCCGGCGGGGGCCCCCGCGGGACCTTCTCCCCTGGGCGGGAGCCGGACGGACCGGGAGGCTGGAGCGATGGACCACTACGCCGCCGCCGACATCGCGGGCCGCGCCGACCTCGACGTCGTGCTGCGCCGCTTCTACTCGGCTGCCTTCGCCGACCGCCGGATCGGGGCCTTCTTCACCGAGATCGCGGGCACGGACCTGGAGGTCCACCTGCCCCGCATCACGGACTTCTGGGAGCGGTCCCTCTTCCGGAGCGCCGGCTACCGGCGCAACGCCTTCGCCCCGCACGCCGCGCTGCACACGGCGCGGGAGATGACCGCCGCGGACTTCGGGCGCTGGGTGCAGCTGTGGAGGGCGGCGATCGACGGCCTGCACAGCGGTCCGAACGCGGAGCGGGCCAAGGCGCAGGGCGAGCGCGTCGCGCTGACCCTGCACAAGCGGCTGACCGGCGCGGGTCCGGGCGCCGCGGCCCTGACGCGCGCCGGGGACGGCCGGGGTTTCGTCCCGCTGGCCGCACTGGAGCTGCGCGCGGCCGGCCCCCTCGCTTGAGCGGACCGTCCCGCCGGACCGAGCCCCCGCCCCGCCGGAGCCTCCGCCCCGTTTGCGCCGTACGGCGGGTGCCGCCGCGCGTGACCTCGACCTGACCTGCGGTTTCGATCCCCGCCGGGAAAGCCCGAGGGTTTTTCCCGGCGAGCGATGAGTTTTCCGGCGCCCTCCGGTCTACCTCTCGAATGCGCCGCACGGTGCGCGCGCCACCCGAGGGAAGAGGAACCGAGATGTCCGCCACCATGATCTTCGTCAACCTGCCGGTCAAGGACCTGGAGGCCAGCAAGGCCTTCTGGGGCAAGCTCGGCTACGGCTTCAACGCCCAGTTCAGCGACGAGAACTGCGCCTCCATGGTGATCAGCGACGCGATCGTGGCGATGCTCCTGACCGAGGCCCGCTACAAGGACTTCACCCACAAGGAGATCGCGGACGCGGCCAAGACCTCCGAGGTCCTGCTCTGTCTCAGCTCCGAGAGCCGAGCCGCGGTCGACGCGCTCGTCGACTCGGCCGTCGCCGCCGGGGGCACCGAGTCCCGCCCGGCCCAGGACCTCGGGTTCATGTACGGCCGCGCCTTCGACGACCTCGACGGCCACACCTGGGAGATCATGTGGATGGACCCGGCGGCGGTCCAGGGCTGAGCACCGCCCTCACGAGGTGGCGGCGGTCCGCACCCGGTAGGTCCGGACCGTGACCTCCTCGTCGTCCAGGCAGCGCCCCGACTCCAGGTCGAAGCGCTGCTTGAGCAGCGGCGAGGCCACGAACGGCCGCCCGGCCGCGCACCCCAGCAGCCCCCGCGAGAGCACGTGCGCCCCGGTGAAGGGGTCCTGGTTGCCGATGGCGTACGGGCGCCCCGCGCGGTCGAGGAACACCGCGGCCTGGCTCCCGTCGGGCAGCAGGGCGGCGACTCCGCGGCCGGGGACGAGCGCCGACAGCTCGCACACCGTCAGCCACCCCTCCTCCACCTCCAGTTCGACGGTCATCGGGTGCCTCCCAGCGGCTGAAGGGTGAGGATGGCCAGGTCGGGCTTGACCTGGTCGCGTTCGGGCACGAACTTCACGGTCGGGTCGGGGGCCCCGGGCGCGTTGACGAAGGACACGAACCGGCGCATCCGCTCCGGGTCGGACAGGGTCTCGGCCCATTCGTCGCGGTAGTGCGCGACGTGGTCGGCCATCAGGGACTCCAGCTCCGCGCACAGCCCGAGCGAGTCGTGCACGACCACGTCCCGCAGGTGCTCCAGACCGCCCTCCATCCGCTCCAGCCAGGTGGAGGTGCGCTCCAGCCGGTCGGCGGTGCGGATGTAGAACATCAGGAACCGGTCGATGAGGCGGATCAGTTCGGCGTCCGAGAGGTCCTGGGCCAGCAGGTCGGCGTGGCGCGGCGTGGCCCCGCCGTTGCCGCCGACGTAGAGGTTCCAGCCGCTCGCCGTCGCGATCACCCCGAAGTCCTTGCTCTGCGCCTCAGCGCACTCCCGGGCGCAGCCGGAGACCGCCGACTTCAGCTTGTGCGGCGCCCGCAGGCCCCGGTAGCGCAGCTCCAGGCCGATCGCCATGCGCACGCTGTCCTGGACCCCGTAGCGGCACCAGGTCTGCCCCACGCAGGACTTCACGGTCCGCAGGGCCTTCCCGTACGCGTGCCCGGACTCGAAGCCCGCGTCGACCAGGCGGGCCCAGATCCGCGGGAGCTGGTCGACGCTCGCGCCGAACAGGTCGATCCGCTGCCCGCCGGTGATCTTCGTGTAGAGACCGAAGTCGCGCGCCACCTCGCCGATCACGATCAGCTTGTCCGGGGTGATCTCGCCGCCGGGGATGCGCGGGACGACCGAGTAGGAGCCGTTGCGCTGGATGTTGGCGAGGAAGTGGTCGTTCGTGTCCTGGAGGGCCGCCTGCTCCCCGTCGAGGACGTAGCCGCTCGCGCCGAGCGTGGGGGCGAGCGAGGCGATGATCGAGCCGACGGTGGGCTTGCACACCTCACAGCCGTCGCCGCCGCGGGCCTCCGGGCGGCCGTGGCCGTCCAGCAGCTGCCCGTACGAGGTCAGCCGCCGGGTGCGGACGATCTCGTACAGCTCGGTGCGGGTGTACGGGAAGCAGCCGCACAGGCCCGGGTCGGCGGCGGGCGGCAGCAGCTGCCCGATCACCTTGAGGCAGCTGCCGCAGCCGGTGCCCGCCTTGGTGCACTTCTTGACCTCGGGCACGGTGGAACAGGCCGCGATGGCCTGCTTGGTGACGTTGTGGCAGGAGCAGATCACCGCGTGGTCGGGGAGCGCGGACGGGCCGAGGGCGACCGGCGCGCCGAGGCCGGCGGGCAGGACCAGCTGCTCGGGCGAGACGGGCGGCACGCTGCCGGTGAGGGGGCGCAGCAGCCCGTAGGAGTCGGCGTCGCCGACCAGGACACCGCCGAGCAGCACCCCGTCGGGGGAGACGACCAGCTTCTTGTAGACCCCGGAGCGGGAGTCGGACCAGACCACGTCGAGGCTGTCGGGGGTGGCGCCGTGGGCGTCGCCGAAGGAGGCCACGTCGACGCCGAGGAGCTTGAGCTTGGTCGAGAGGTCGGCGCCGGTGAACCGCCGCTCGCGGCCCAGCAGGTCGTCGGCGGCGGTCTCGGCCATCTCGTAGCCGGGGGCGACCAGGCCGTACACGCGGCCGTCGGCGGCGAGCGCGCACTCGCCGATGGCGTACACGTGCGGGTCGGAGGTGCGGCAGCGGGCGTCGACGGCGATGCCGCCGCGCTCGCCCACGTCCAGCCCGGCGGCGCGGGCCAGCTGGTCGCGGGGGCGCACGCCCGCGGAGAAGACGACGAGCTCGGTGTCCACGCGGGAGCCGTCGGAGAGCAGCATCCCGCTGACGCTGCCGTCCTCGCCGGTCAGGACCTCCTGGGTGCCGACCCCGGTGTGGACGGTGAGGCCCATGGACTCGATGGTGCGCAGCAGGGCCGCGCCGCCGCCCTCGTCGACCTGTACGGGCATCAGGCGCGGGGCGAACTCGACGATCCGGGCGGTGAGCCCGAGGCCCTGCAGGGCGCCGGCCGCCTCCAGCCCGAGGAGGCCGCCGCCGACGACCGCGCCGTGGGTGCGGGTCTTGGCGTACTCCTCGATGGCGAGGAGGTCCTCGACGGTGCGGTAGACGAAGCATCCGGGCGCGTCCTTGCCGGGGACCGGCGGCACGAAGGGGTAGCTGCCGGTCGCCAGGACCAGGACGTCGTACGGGAAGACGCGGCCGGAGCGGGAGGTGACGGTGCGGGCGTCCCGGTCGACGGACTCGGCGGGGTCGTCGAGGTGCAGGGTGATGCCGTGCTCCTCCATGAAGCCGGACGGCGTCACGGACAGGTCCTCGGGGGTGCTGCCGGAGAAGTACGACGTGAGGTGCACCCGGTCGTAGGCCGGCCGGGGCTCCTCGCAGAGCACGGTGACCCGGTGGGTCGCGGTGGCGCCCCGCTCGGCGAGGGCTTCGAGGTAGCGCTGGCCGACCATGCCGTGCCCGATGAGCACGAGGGTGGGCAGGGGCTCGGTCATATCAGTGGCCTCCGTCGTCGGTGAGCAGGCGGAACAGGTCGGCGGGGTCGTGCAGGGGCTCGCCGCCCTCCCAGCCGCGGGCGAGCGCGCCCACGCTGGAGAGCTCGCCGAGCAGGACCCCGCCGACGAGGCGGTCGCCGCGGACGACGACCTGCCGGTACGTCCGGCGGGTGGCGTCCGCGAGGCGGACCACGTCGTCGCCGGGGAGCGGGGTGGTCTCGCCGAAGGCGGCGAGGTCGAGCGTGCGCAGGCCCGCTCCGCCGAGGGTGAGCCGGGTGAGGGCCCGGGTGCCGGAGTACGGGGCCGCAGGGCCGCGGCGGTCGTCCGCGGCGGCCTGCCCGGCGGAGGCGGGGTCGTGGGTGGCGGGCTTGTGGGCTGCGCGGTCGTGGGCGCCGGGGTCCGGGGCGGCTTCGGCTCCTGCTCCTGGTCCGGTGCGAGCGGCGCGGTCCGGTGCCGCGGTGACCCCGGCGGCGGGCGCGGCGTCCGGACCCCGGTGCGGGGCCGGGCCGGTGAGGATCGCGGCCAGGGCGTCCGCCTGCTCCAGGGCCGCGCCCGCCAGGCCGTACACCCGGCCGGCGTGCTCGGCGCAGTCGCCGACGGCGTGGATGCGGGGGTCGCTGGTGCGCAGCCGGTCGTCGACGACGACGCCCGTGCGGACGTCGAGCCCGGCGGCCACGGCCAGACCGGTACGGGGGCGCACCCCGCAGGCCAGTACGACGAGGTCGGCGTCCAGCCGGTAGCCGTCGGCGAGTTCGGCCCCGGTGACCCGGCGGGACCCGGCGCGGCCAAGCGGGCCGGTCGTGCTCAGGCCGCGCACCCGGCACTCCGTGTGGATCTCCACGCCCAGCGCGGTCAGGTGGGCGTGGAGCAGCGCCGAGGCGGCCGCGTCCAGCTGGCGTTCCATCAGCCGCTCCGCCTGCTGGGCCAGGACGACCTGGGCGCCCCGCGCGGCCAGCGCGCGGGCCGCCGAGACGCCCAGCAGACCGCCGCCGATGACCACCGCGCGCACGCCGGGTCCGACGGCCGCCGACAGCGCCAGGCAGTCGTCCATCGTGCGGAAGGGGTGGACCCCGTCGGGCAGCTCCCGCCCGTCCGGGACGAACAGCCCCCGCAGCGGCGGCAGCACCGGGTTCGACCCCGTGGCCAGGACCAGGGTGTCGTACCGCTCCACGCTCCCGTCGTCGCAGTGCACCGCCCGCTCCGCGCGGTCGATCCGCACCGCCCGGACGCCGCGCCGCAGCGCCGGGCCGGGGGCCGGCAGGGCCGTCACCTCCGGCGCGTACCGGCCCGCGAGGACCTCGGCGAGCAGCACCCGGTTGTACGGGACGTGCGTCTCCTCGCCCAGCACGGTCACCGCCGTGCCCTGGCCGCCCATCCGCTGTGCCAGCCGCAGGCCCGCAAGGCCGCCGCCGATCACCACCACACGCTGCTCCGAGGTCATGCCACGAGCGTGCGGGGGCGCTGTTTCCCCGCCGCATCGTCGTTGTTACCCGGACGGAACGCCCACCTCAGCGCGGGGATTAAGGGTCGGTGAGGCCTCCCTCAAGGGCGCCTTAAGGATCATCCGCGTGCCCGTCCGGGCGCTTAGCGTGACCCGTATGCGAGATGCGGTGGTGCGGGTCAGGGGCGGGATGCTGGGCGGGGCGGGGGCCGTGACCGTGCTCTGGGCCGCGCAGGTGCGCCCGTCGGCCCGGCCCGACGCGCTGTTCGCCACGGCCGCCCACCTGACCGGCCTGCTCGCCGGGTACGGGGTGCTGGTGCTGCTCTTCCTCATGGCCCGGGTCCCGGCCGTGGAACACGGCGTCGGCGCCGACCGGCTCGCGCGCTGGCACGCCGCGGGCGGCCGGTACGTGCTGCTCCTCTGCTTCGGGCACGGGCTTTTCGCCCTGCTCGGCTACGCCGTGCACGAGGGGGTCGACGTGGTGTCCGCCGTCCGGGACCTGCTCGGCTACCCCGCGCTCGCCGCCGCCGCGGCCGGGACCGCCCTCCTGGCCGCGGTCGGCGTGACCTCCGCCCGGGCGGTGCGCCGCCGAGTGTCGCACGAGACCTGGCGCGGGGTGCACCTGCTGGTCTACCTCGCCGCCGCTCTCGCCTTCGGCCACCAGCTCGCCGGGCCCGACGTGGCCCCGGTCGCCTGGTTCTGGGCCCTCGCCCACACCGCCGTCGCCGTCCTGCTGGTCTGGTACCGCGCCGTGGTCCCCGTACGGCAGGCCCTGCGGCACGGGCTGCGGGTCGCGGAGGTGCGGGTCGAGGGGCCGGGCGTCGTCTCCGTCACCGTGTCCGGCGAGCACCTGGCCGAACTGTGCGCCGAGCCGGGGCAGTTCCTGCGCTGGCGGTTCCTCCGGCGCAGGCTGTGGCACACCGCGCTGCCGTTCTCGCTGTCCGCGCCGGTCCGCGACGACACCCTCCGCATCACCGTCAAGGGGCTCGGCGGCCACTCCCGCCGCATCCGCAGGCTGCGGCCCGGCACGCGGGTCCTCGCCACCGGCCCGTTCGGGGCGCTCACCGCCGCCCGGCGGACCCGGACCAAGGTGCTGCTGATCGCGGGCGGGGTCGGCATCACCCCGATCCGGGCCCTGTTCGAGACGCTGCCCGGCGGCCCCGGGGACCTCACCCTGCTCTACCGGGCCGGGGCCGAGGAGCACCTGGTCCTGCGCGCCGAGCTGGAGGCCATCGCCGCCGACCGGCAGGCCGGTTTGCACTACCTGCTGGGGCCGTCCGGCGCCGCCTACGACCCGCTCGCCCCGCAGGCGCTGGCCGCGCTGGTGCCGGATCTCGCCGCGCACGACGTGTACCTGTGCGGGCCGCCGGGGATGGCCGGGGCGGCGCAGGCCGCGCTGCTGCGGGCAGGGGTGCCGGCCGGGCACATCCACTCCGAGTGCTTCGCCTTCTGAGCCCTGCCGCCCTCCGTCTGCAGCCCTCCGTCTGCCGCCCTCCGTTCCTCCGCTCCGCCGCCCGAGAGGTCGCCGCGCCATGCGCCACCCGCTGCACATCGCCCTGTCCGTGCCCACACCCCCGTCCGTACCCCTGTCCGCACCTCTGTCCGTACCCCTCCCGGTTCCCGCCCCGGCGGGTCCGGCCCCGGCCCGGCACCGCAAGCCCCCGGCCTGGCGGTCGGCCGCGGCCGCCGTGCCGCCCGCCCGGCGGCTGGCGGCCGGGCTCGGCCTGGTCAGCGTGCTGGCCGCGACCGTGCTCACGGCGACCGTGGACCCCGCCGCGCCGGCGGCCCCGGACCGGGTGCCGGCCGGGCGAAGCTCAACGTTTGCGCAAGTTTCCGGGGATTGATGGTCCGTGCACCCAACCGCTCCCTAGGGTCGGGGGCGTGCCCGACATATCAACGACCATGATCATCGTGCTGTGCGTGGCCGCCGCGGCGGCCGGCTGGATCGACGCGGTGGTCGGCGGCGGCGGCCTGCTCCTGCTGCCCGCCCTGCTCCTCGGCCTGCCCCAGGCCCACCCCGCCACCGTGCTCGGCACCAACAAGGCGGTGGCCATCGTCGGCACCGCGGGCGCGGCGGTGACGTACGTGCGCAAGGCCCCGGTGAACGTGAAGGTCGCCGTACGGATCGGCCTCGCCGCGCTCGCCGGCTCGATGGGCGGTGCCGCGCTGGCGGGCGGCATCGACAAGGACGCCATGCGCCCGCTGATCATGGCGGTGCTCGTGGTCGTCGCCGCCGTGGTGATCTTCAAGCCGGGCTTCGGCGCCGCTCCGTCCGCCTCGCCCGTCTCCCGGCAGCGGGTCCTGCTGACCATCGGGCTCGCGGGTCTCGGCATCGGCTTCTACGACGGCCTCATCGGACCCGGTACCGGAACCTTCCTGGTGCTCGCCCTCACCGCGCTGCTCCACCTCGACCTGGTCTCCGCCTCCGCGACCGCCAAGATCGTCAACGTGTGCACGAATGCCGGGGCGCTCGCGATGTTCGCTTACCAGGGCCGGGTGCTGTGGCAGCTGGCCGCGCTCATGGCCCTGTTCAACCTGGCCGGCGGCATGATCGGCGCGAGCATGGCGCTCAAGAAGGGCAGCGCCTTCGTCCGCGGCGTGCTGCTCACGGTGGTGGGGGCGCTGGTGATCCGCCTCGGCTTCGAGCAGTGGGGCTGAGCGCCGGCCGCCGGAACCGCCGGGCCGACGGCGGCTAGTAGGTCCCTGTGAGGTGGGCGAAGACGACCACGTTGCCCCGGTAGCCCGTGCGCGGGGAGAAGCCGCCGCCGCAGGTGATCACCCGGAGCTCGGCGCGCGACGAGGGGCCGTAGACGAGGGAGTCGGGGAAGGCCTTCGCGTCGTACACCCCGACCGCGTGGACCGTGAACACCGCCGTACGGCCGTCCGCGCGGGGGATCTCGACGGCGGCCCCGCGGCGCAGCGCGCCCAGGTGGTAGAAGACGCCGGGGCCGACCGCGTCGTCCACGTGGCCGGCGATCACCGCGGTGCCGGTGGCGCCCGGGGTGGTGCCCTCGCGGTACCACCCGGCCAGGTCCCGCCGGTCGGGCGGGGGTACTTCCAGGCTGCCGCCCGGCTGCAGACCGAGCCCGGTCAGCGGGGCGTCCACCCGGATGGACGGGATGCGGATCCGGGCGGGAGGGGAGCCGGGGAGCGGGGCGATGCCGGGCCCCGGCGTGCTGGCGGCGCCCAGCGCCTCGGCGGGGGAGGGCAGCGGCGGGCCCACGGGCTCGCGGGAGCCGCTGGTGACGAGCCAGATGCCGACGCAGGCGGCGAGGGCGACGAGTCCGCCGTGGCGGGCGGTGGGGGTGCGGGGGCTCCGGGCGATGCCGCGGCCCGCCGGAGCCGATCCGGGGGCGCCCGTACGGGCGCTGCCGGCCGCGGGCCAGGGCTGACGAATCTGCGGCGGGCCGCCCGGGGAGCTTCGGGAGCTCCGGACATCGCCACCCATGCGTACCCCCTCGGTTTCCGTTTCGGGGTGACTGGCCGTCGCCCGGCCCCGCGAACGGGGGGACCTCGCGGGGCGGGCGACGGGGGACGGTACCGGTCGGACCGCGGCCGGAGCCGCGGTGGGCGTCCGTCAGCTCCGCGTGCCGCTCGCCCGGCGACGCAGGAGCCAGATACCGCCGACGGCGGTCGCGGCCAGTACGGCCGTTCCCGCCGCGATCGTGGCGGGGTCGGCGGTGGTGGTCGTGCCACCGCCCACCCCGGTGTGGACGGGGCCCTGCGGCCCGCGTTCGGTGACGACCAGGTCGCCGGTGGCGAACTTGCCGTTCGCGCAGGTGGCGCCGATGCCGTAGGTGCCGGGCCGGGTGCCGCGGGCGACCTGGAACTGCCCCACGACCACCTCCTTGTGGGTGCCCGGGACCAGCTTGAAGCGGCCGCCGCCGACCGTGCTGGCGTCGCCCTCCGCGTGACTGCCGTGGCCGCACGCGGTGGTGTTCACGGTGACGGTGGCGCCGGCGGCCGCGGATTTGGGCCACACCTCCAGCGCGGCGAAGTCGCCGGGGGCGAAGCTCACCATGCCGAGGTCCGCGGCCGCGACCGCACCGGCGACCGGGCCGGTGAACGCGGCTGCGGTCAGCGCGGTGGCGGTCAGCGCGTGAGCGGTACGTCGGCGCATGGGATTCTCCTGGAGACACGGGGTCGTGTTCCCGAGGTAACCCGGCCCGCTCCGACCCCGCCTGCTGATGTCCCGTCAGTTGGGGCCGCGATTCCTCCCCGTGCGAAGCGTTTCCGCAGCTCAGCGGTGTCGCTGCGGCCATCGGAGCCATCCGCGCCGTCCGGGTGACCCGACCGTCCGGGTCCCGCCCCTCACCCGGCCCCCGCCCCCGCGTCCGGGGCGTCGCCAACGGCCGTGCGTACGGTGGAGGGGCGCAGGGGAAGTCGGGACCTTCGGCCAGGCCTGCGGACCAGCCGCCGAAACCGAGGGAGTGCCCGCGTGACATCGGCCGTCCGGCCCGGGGAACCGCCCGCCCCGCTGCCGTTCTTCGTCTACGGAACCCTGCGCCCGGGCGAGGCCAACCACGCTCTGTTCCTGCGCGGCCGCACGGCCTCCGAGGAGCCCGCCCGGCTGCCCGACGCGGCGCTCTACGACGGTCCCGGGTACCCGTACGCCGTCCACCGCCCCGGCTCGGCCGTCGTCGGGGAGCTGATCACCCCCGCCCCCGGCGCGTACCCGGGACTGCTCGCGGTCCTGGACCGGCTGGAGGAGTACGGGGGCCCTGGCCGTCCGGGCAACCTCTACGACCGGATCGCCCGCGAGGTGCTGCGCCCCGGCGGGACGCCGGTCCGGGCCTGGGTCTATCTGGCGTCCCCGCTCGTGGCCCGCGACCTGCGCGCCTCGGGCGCCGAGATACGGGGCGGCGACTGGTTCCGCCGGTAGGCCGTCGGGGCGTCCGGTCCGCGTACGGGGCTACAGGCCCTCGGCGCCGCGGTTGCGAAGCCGGCGGCCGTACTGCTGGAGGACCCACAGCTCCTCCTGGACCGCGGCCAGTTGCTCCGGCGGGGCCTGTGGGCCGAGCCGGGACAGCGTGCCCTGGATCTCGTTGACCCGGCGGTCCACGGCGCGCAGGCGCACCTGCACCAACTGGACGCCCGCGTAGATCTCGTCGACCGTCTTCGCGTGGATCGCCTCGACCGCGAGCTCCGTGACCAGGGCGCGGACGGTGTCGTTCGGGGCGGCCTCGCGGACCTTGGCCAGGTAGTCCTCGGTGCCGAGCGAGGCGCCGCCCGCGTCCAGGATGGCCTGGCGCACGGCCGCGTACGGCGGGGCGGTGAACTCGTCCATCCCGTAGGCGTCGAAGGCCGGGGAGACCAGGGCGGGGCGCTGGAGGGCCAGCTTCAGCAGCTCGCGCTCGGTGCGGTGGGCGGGGCTGCGCAGGTTCAGCGCCGGGCCGCCGGCCGGCCGCTCGGCCGGCGCGGGGGCGGCGTCGTGGGACGGGCGTCCGGCCCCGCCGCGTCCCTGCTGCGGTGGCTGCTGGTTGCCGCGGTCGCGGGCCCAGCGGGCCAGTTGCGCGACCCGCTTGACGACGAACGCCTCGTCGCGGATGCCCAGCATGCCCGCCAGCTGGACCGCCGACTCGTGCTGGATCGCGATGTTCTTGATGTGGGCGACGACCGGGGCCGCCTCGTCGAGGGCGGCCGCCCGGCCCGCCGGGTTCTCCAGGTTGTGCCGCGACACGATGTGCCGCAGGGCGAACTCGAAGAGCGGGGTACGGGTCTCCACCAGGGAGGCCACCGCCGCGTCCCCCTGCGCCAGGCGCAGGTCGCAGGGATCCATGCCGCCCGGCGTGATCGCGATGGAGGTCTCGGCGGCGAACTTCTGGTCGTCCTCGAAGGCCCGCAGCGCGGCCTTCTGGCCCGCCGCGTCGCCGTCGAAGGTGAAGATCACCTCGGCGGTGGCGTTGTCCATCAGCAGCCGGCGCAGGATCTTGATGTGGTCCCCGCCGAAGGCGGTGCCACAGGTGGCGATCGCGGTGGTGACCCCGGCCATGTGACAGGCCATGACGTCGGTGTAGCCCTCGACGACGACGGCCCTCGAGGTCTTCGCGATCTCCTTCTTCGCCAGGTCGATGCCGTACAGCACCTGGGACTTCTTGTAGATCGCCGTCTCGGGCGTGTTCAGGTACTTGGGGCCGTTGTCGTCCTCGCGGAGCTTGCGCGCGCCGAAGCCGACGACCTCGCCCGTGATGTCCCGGATGGGCCACATCAGCCGGCCCCGGAAGCGGTCGATCGGCTTGCCGCTGCGGCTGTCCTGGGCGAGCCCGGAGGTGATCAGCTCCTTGTCGCTGAAGCCCTTGCCGCGCAGGAAGCGGGTCAGATGGTCCCAGCCGGCCGGGCTGTATCCCACGCTGAAGTGGGCGGCCGCGGTCTGGTCGAAGCCGCGCTCCGCCAGGAACTTGCGGCCGATCTCCGCCTCGGGGGAGTCCAGCTGGTCCACGTAGAACTGGGCGGCGGCCTTGTGGGCCTCGACCAGGCGGATGCGCTCGCCGCGGCCGCTGGTGCCGGCGGTGTAGCCGCCCTCCTCGTACCGCAGGGTGATGCCGGCCTGGCCGGCCAGGCGCTCGACCGCCTCCGAGAAGGAGAGGTGGTCGATCTTCATGATGAAGTCGAGGGTGTCCCCGCCCGCCTGGCAGCCGAAGCAGTGGTACAGCCCCTTACTGGGGCTGACCTGGAAGGACGGGGACTTCTCGTCGTGGAAGGGGCAGAGGCCCTTGAGGTTGCCGCCGCCCGCGTTGCGCAGCTGGAGGTATTCGGAGACCACGGCGTCGATCGGGACCGCGTCCCGTACCGCCTTCACATCGTCGTCGTTGATCCGTCCTGCCACCCGTGAAGTCTACGGCCGGGCGCGGGCAAACCTGTCAGGCCCCCTCCGCCGTGACCAGGGACGCGAGCGGAACGGACGGGTCCGCGAGCTTGTCGCGGTCCACCGGGGCCTTGGACCTGATCAGGGCCTGGATGTGTTCGGTGACATCCCACACATTGACGTTCATTCCGGCCAGCACCCGCCCGTCCGAGAGCCAGAAGGCGATGAACTCCCGCTTTCCGACGTCCCCGCGGATCAGCACCTGGTCGTAGCCCCCGGCCGGCGCGTACCCCGAGTACTCCAGGCCCACGTCGTACTGGTCGGAGAAGAAGTAGGGCACCCGGTCGTAGCTGACCTCCTGCCCGAGCATCGCCCGCGCCGCGGCCGGCCCGCCGTTGAGTGCGTTGGCCCAGTGCTCGACGCGCAGCCGCGTCCCCAGCACCGGGTGGTGGGCGGCGGCCACGTCCCCCGCCGCGAAGATGTCCGGGTCGGAGGTGCGCAGGGAGGCGTCCACGGCGATCCCGCCGCCGTGCGCCCGGTCCACGAGGGCGAGCCC
Source organism: Streptomyces sp. NPDC058701 (assembly GCF_042715295.1). Taxonomy (NCBI): domain Bacteria; kingdom Bacillati; phylum Actinomycetota; class Actinomycetes; order Kitasatosporales; family Streptomycetaceae; genus Streptomyces; species Streptomyces sp. NPDC058701. The sequence continues at coordinate 165,087 of NZ_JBHXSY010000004.1, forward strand.
GGAGGTCTCGGCGAGGGCCGTTCGGGGCGCCGCTCCGATGGCCGAGAGGACCGCGTGCGCCGGGTGCTCCTCGCCGTCGTCGGTACGGGCGGCCAGCACCATGCCGTCCTGGCCGACGATCTCCGTCAGCCGGGCCCCGAAGTGGAAGCGCACCCCGTGCCCGGCGTGCAGGTCCGCGAAGAGCCGGCCGATCTCCGGGCCGAGCACCGAGTACAGCGGCGTGGCCTCCGCCTCGACCACGGTGACCTCGGCCCCGTACCCGCGCGCCGCGGCGGCGACCTCCAGGCCGATCCAGCCGGCGCCCGCGATCAGCAGGTGGCCGTTGTCCCGGCCGAGGGCGGCCAGGACGCCCCGCAGCCGCTCGGCGTGGGCCAGGCGGCGCAGGTGGTGTACGCCCACCAGGTCCGTGCCGGGGAGGTCGAGGCGGCGCGGCTCCGAGCCGGTGGCCAGCAGCAGCTTGTCGTAGTGCAGCAGGGTGCCGTCGCCCAGGCGCACCGACTTGTTCTCGCGGTCCAGGTGCACCGCGGGCTGGCCGAGATGGAGCTCGACGTCGGCACTCGCGTACCAGGACGGCTCGTGCACGAAGACGCTGTCGCGCTCCGCCTTGCCCACCAGGAACCCCTTGGACAAGGGGGGACGTTCGTACGGGCGGTCGTGCTCGTCGCCGATCAGGATCACCCGGCCGGTGAACCCCTCGGCCCGCAGCGTCTCGGCTGCTTTGGCCCCGGCCAGCCCTCCGCCGACGATGATGAACGTCTGGTGTGCGTCGACCACCTGATGCCTCCTCATAACCTTTTCGTCACGTGCGGCCACATGCGAGCGTCCCGCACTGAGCGTGCCGCGTGAAGGGGGAGTGGCCCGATAGGCTCACCCTTCGGCGCGTCGCGTGCGTCCCGTGAGACGGGCGTGCAGGGAACGGGCCGCCGCGTCCGTGAGGCACGCGATCTGGTCGACGACCGCGCGTTTCCTCGCCCGGTCGTCCGGGGCCGCGTCGAAGATGGCCCGGAACTGCGGGTCCAGTCCGTCGGGGGCGCGCCGGCTCAGCGCCTCGGCGAGTTCGGCCAGGACGACGCGCTGGTCGGCCCGGATCCGCTCCTGCTCGTCGCGCTGCATCACGTACAGGTCGGCGACCGCCTTGAGGACCGCGCACTCGTTGCGCGCCTCGCGCGGGACCACCAGCCCGGCCGCGTACCGGGTGAGGCGGCCCGGGCCGTACGCCTCGCGGGTGGCGCCCTCGGCGGCCTGGCAGAACCGGCCGATGAGCTGGCTCGTCGCGTCCTTCAGCCGGGCCTGGGCGACGGCCGAGCCGTCGTACCCGTGCGGCCACCACTCCTGCTCCATCAGCCGGTCCAGGGCCTCGCGCAACTCCTCGGGCTCGGTGTCGGCCGGGACGTAGCGGCCGATGGCGACCCGCCAGATCGCGGCCCGTTCGGGCTCGGCGTGGAGCAGGTTCGGGTCGAGGTGGCCCGCGTGCAGGCCGTCCTCGAAGTCGTGCACCGAGTACGCGACGTCGTCCGCCCAGTCCATCACCTGTGCCTCGAAGCACTTGCGGTCCGCGGGCGCGCCGAGGCGCAGCCACTCGAAGACCGGCAGGTCGTCCTCGTACGCCCCGAACTTCACCGATCCGGGGTCGGTGGGGTGGTCGCCGCGGGCCCACGGGTACTTGGTGGCGGCGTCCAGGCAGGCCCGGGTGAGGTTGAGGCCGACGCTGACGAGCTCGCCGTCCCCGTCGGGCACGAACCGCTTGGGCTCCAGGCGGGTCAGCAGGCGCAGGGACTGGGCGTTGCCCTCGAAGCCGCCGCAGTCCTTGGCGAACTCGTTGAGAGCCTCCTCGCCGTTGTGGCCGAAGGGCGGGTGGCCCATGTCGTGGGAGAGGCAGGCGGCCTCGACCAGGTCGGGGTCGCAGCCCAGCGCGGCGCCGAGCTCCCGGCCGACCTGGGCGCACTCCAGCGAGTGGGTCAGGCGGGTACGGGGGCTCGCGTCCCAGTCGTACGAGCGGGTGCCGGGGGTGACGACCTGCGTCTTCCCGGCGAGCCGGCGCAGCGCGGCGGAGTGCAGCACGCGGGCGCGGTCACGCTGGAAGGCGGTCCGGCCGGGTCGCTTGTCGGGCTCGGTGGCCCAGCGCTCGGTGGCGGTGGGGTCGTAGGGCTCGCGGGGGTCGGTCGGGTCTGCGGGAGCGTGTGCGGTGCCTTCCATGGTCCGACGGTAACCGGAGACCCGACCATCCGAGGGCGAGGCCCTTACGCGGAGGCCAGCCGGAGACGGGTCCCCCGCCGGGCGAGGGCTTCGTCGTAGCGGTGGAGGACGAGGCGGGCCAGGGCCGGGTGGGCGCCGAGCGGGGCCGCGGCCGGGCCGGGCGCGCCGGCGGCGCTGCGGGACGCGAAGTGGCCGGGGGCGGTGAAGTACGAGGCGATCGCGGGCCGGTGGTGGCCGCGGGCCGCGAGGGCGCGCACCGCGTCGGGGACGGTGGGGGAGGCGGCGGAGGCGTAGGCGGCGACGACGGTGACCCCGCCGAGGCGCTCGGAGAGCAGGGAGGCGACGGCGCGGGTGTCGGCGGCCGCGTCGGGGTCGCGCGATCCGGCGGCGGCCAGCACCACGGCGGTGCCGGGGGTCCAGCCGGATTCCCGGAGCCGGTCGCCGAGGGCCTCGACGAGCAGCGGGTGCGGGCCGAGGGGCGCGGCGACGCGGACCCGGAGGCGGGCGGCGCGGGCGGCGGCCGCGGGGAGGTCCCGTTTGACGTGGTACCCGCGTCCGAGGAGCAGCGGGACGAGCACCGCCGAGCCGGGGGCCCCGGTGGCCGCGCCGGCGGCGTGGCCACCGGAGGCGCGTTCGGAGACCGTGCTCAGGGTGTCGGCGAGCAGCGGGGCGTTCAGCTCCAGGTGCCCGAGCCGTACGTCGAGGCGCGGGCGGAGTTCGCGGACCCGTTCGAGGAGGGCCTCGACGGCGCGCGGGGCGCGGGGGTCGCGGCTGCCGTGGGCCACGGCGACGAGGGTGGGCTGCTGCTCGTACTGCCGGCGCTGGTCGTCCTGCTCGTGCTGCTGGTGCTGCATGGGTGGGCTCCGGGGTGGCGGGCGCGCGGCGGGCGCAGCCCGCTGAGCTGCGTGCCGAGTTGGGCGGTGATCCGGGTGAGCAGCTCGGCGGCGCTGCCGAAGGGGAGGGGCAGGGTGGCGGAAGGGTGTACCGGCTCCGTCATGAACCGATCCTGCGCGCCGGAGGTTGCCGGTGCGTTGCGCCCGGGTGTCGGCTGTTTTCCGGCTGCTCACTCGCTCATTCGTACGGGTGAAAGGTGCGGGTCGTGGAACTGGGCGCCGGGGCGGTTCGTCAATCCGTGCGAACGGTGTTGAGCGCGAGGGGGGACGGTCATGGGAATGCCGGGCTGGGTGCGGGCGGCGGCGGGACGGTCGGCGGGGGCGGTGCGGGCGGCGGCGGGCCGGCTGCCGGGGGTGGTGCGGGCGGTGCGTGCGGCGCCGGGTCGGCTGCCGCGCGGGATCGGGGCGCGGCGGCGGGCGGTGCAGACCGTGATGGCAGGGTGCGTGCTGGCCCTGCTGCCCTCTGCGTGGACGCACGCGACGGCGGCCGACCGGCTGCGGAGCACGGCGGACGCTCCCGCCGCCGAGGTGGCGGTGGTCTTCGGGGCGGGCCTGTGGAACGGGCGGCCGACCCCCTATCTGGCCAACCGGCTGGACGCGGCCGCCGAGCTGTACCGGGCGGGCCGGGTGAGGGTCGTCCTGATCACGGGGGACAACAGTCGCACCGAGTACGACGAGCCCGGCGCGATGCGCACGTACCTGACCGGGAAGGGGGTGCCGGGCGACCGGATCGTGAGTGACTTCGCCGGCTTCGACACCTGGGACTCGTGTGTCCGGGCCAAGGAGATATTCGGGGTCGAGCGGGCCGTGCTGATCAGCCAGGGCTTCCACATACGCAGGGCCGTGGCCCTGTGCGAGGCCGCGGGCGTGGACTCCTACGGGGTCGGGGTCGACGACGAGCACGACGCCACCTGGTACTACGGCGGCACCCGCGAGGTCTTCGCGGCGGGCAAGGCGGCCCTGGACGCGGCCTTCAAGCCCGAGCCGCGCTTCCTCGGGCCGAAGGAGCCGGGGGTGTCGCGGGCCCTGGCCGCTCTGGCAGACTGACGCCGGCGGTTATGCCGATTAGGCATATGTCGGTCTGTCTGGTCGAGGATCAGGGGTGAACCGTGGCTGTGGTGGATCTGAGCGGCAAGGTCGTCGTCGTCACCGGGGGAGCCCGCGGCCTGGGCGCCGCCATCGCACGGGACGTCGTGGACGGCGGGGGCCGGGTGCTGATCACGGACGTGCGGGGGACGGAGGGTGCGGAGACCGCCGCGAAGCTCGGCGGCGCGGCGCGGTTCCTCCGGCACGACGTCACCAGCGAGGCCGACTGGCAGACGGCGCTCGACCACGCGGTGGCCGAGTTCGGCCGCCTCGACGGGCTCGTGAACAACGCCGGGATATCCACCGGCCAGTTCCTGGAGCACGAGAGCGTCGAGCACTTCCGCCGGGTCGTCGAGATCAACCTGGTCGGCGTGTTCATCGGTATCAAGGCCGCGATCCCGCTCCTGCGTGCCGCAGGCGGCGGGTCCATCGTCAACATCTCTTCCGCCGCCGGGCTGACCGGCCTCGCGCTCACCGCCGGGTACGGGGCCTCCAAGTGGGCCGTGCGGGGGCTGTCGAAGATCGGCGCGGTCGAACTCGCCGAGGCGCGGATCCGCGTGAACTCCGTCCACCCCGGCATGACCCTGACCCCGATGACCGCACCGGTCGGCATCCAGGCCGGCGAGGGCAACTACCCCGGAGCGCCGATGGGCCGCGTCGGCGTCCCCGAGGAGGTCGCGGCGGCGGTCGCGTTCCTGCTCTCGGACGCCGCCGGGTACATGACGGGTGCCGAGCTCGCCGTGGACGGCGGCTGGACGGCGGGCCTGACCGTGAAGCACCTGACGGGCCGGTAGCCCCGCACGGCCGCCCCCGCCCGGCTGCTGCCGGGTGTCCTCGGCCGGCCCGCGCCCCGACCGGCCGGCGCCCCGACCGGCCGGCGCCTCGACCGGTCGGCACCGCCCGGCGGCCTCACCGTGCCCGGCCTCACCGCGCCTGGCGGGCGGCGCTGAGGTGGCCGTACGGGAGGTGTAACCGGGGGCGGGGGTCCGTGTAACACCGACGCCGCAGGGTGGAGGGCATGCACCTCCCGGAAGCCTCCGTCACCGCCACGCACTGCCCCTACTGCGCCCTTCAGTGCGGCATGAACCTCCGTCCCGAGCCCGGCGGCGCGGGCGTGGCGGTCGAGGAGCGGGCGGACTTCCCGGTCAACCGGGGCGCGCTGTGCGGCAAGGGCCGCACCGCCCCCGCCGTGCTGTCCTCCCGGGTGCGCCTGACCGAGCCGCTCGTTCGCACCCACGCCGGGCGGCTGGAACCGGCCACCTGGGAGGAGGCCCTCGGCAGGGTCGCCGAGGGTCTGGCCCGCACCCGCCGGACCCACGGCCGCGACGCGGTCGGGGTGTTCGGCGGGGGCGGGCTCACCAACGAGAAGGCGTACGCGCTCGGCAAGTTCGCGCGCGTCGCCCTGCGCACCTCGCAGATCGACTACAACGGCCGCTTCTGCATGTCCTCCGCGGCCGCCGCCCACCAGCGGGCCTTCGGCCTCGACCGCGGGCTGCCGTTCCCGCTGGAGGACGTGCCGCGCACCGGCTGCGTGATCCTCGTCGGCTCCAACCTGGCCGAGACCATGCCCCCGGCGCTCCGCTACCTCACCGAACTCAAGGCCAACGGCGGCACCCTGATCGTCGTCGACCCCCGCCGCACGCGCACCGCCGAGCAGGCCGACCTCCACCTGGCGCCCCGCCCGGGGACCGACCTCGCGCTGGCGCTGGGCCTGCTGCACCTGGTCGTCGCGGAAGGCCGTACGGACGAGGCGTTCATCGCCGCCCGCACCACCGGCTGGGACGAGGCCCGCGCCGCCGCGATGGCGCACTGGCCCGAGCACGTCGAACGCATCACGGGCGTTCCCGTCCCGAAGCTCCGCGAGGCGGCGGCCATGTTCTGCGCGCCCTCCTCCGCCATGGTCCTCACCGCCCGGGGCCCGGAGCAGCAGTCCAAGGGCACCGACACCGTCGGCGCCTGGATCAACCTGTGCCTGGCCACCGGCCGGGCCGGCCGCCCGCTCTCCGGATACGGCTGCCTCACGGGCCAGGGCAACGGCCAAGGCGGCCGCGAGCACGGACAGAAGGCCGACCAGCTCCCCGGCTACCGCAAGCTCACCGACCCGGCGGCGCGCGCCCACGTCGCGGGGGTCTGGGGCGTCGACCCCGACAGCCTCCCCGGCCCCGGCCGCAGCGCCTACGAACTCCTCGACGCCCTCGGCACCGACGTGAGGGCCCTGCTCCTGATGGGCTCCAACCCGGTGGTCTCCGCCCCCCGCGCCGCCCACATCGAGGACCGCATCCGCTCCCTGGACTTCCTCGCGGTCGCCGACGTGGTCCTCTCCGAGACGGCAGCCCTCGCTGACGTGGTCCTCCCGGTCACCCAGTGGGCGGAGGAGACCGGCACCACCACCAGCCTGGAGGGCCGCGTCCTGCTCCGCCGCCGTGCCCTCACCCCGCCGCCCGGAGTCCGCACCGACCTGGAAGTGCTGCACGGTCTGGCCTCCCGGCTCGGCGTCGAGAAGGGCTTCCCCACCGCCCCCGAGGAGGTCTTCGACGAACTGCGCCGCGCCTCGGCGGGCGGCCCGGCCGACTACTCGGGCATCACCTACGACCGGATCGAGGCCGAGCAGGGCGTCTTCTGGCCCTGCCCCGAAGGGGCCGCCGGCACGCCGCGCCTCTTCCTCGACGCCTTCGCCACGGACGACGGCCGCGCCCGGTTCGTCCCCGTCTCCCACCGTGACGCCGCCGAGGTCCCGGACGCCCTGTACCCGCTGTTCCTCACCACCGGCCGGGTGGTCTCCCACTACCAGTCCGGTGCCCAGACCCGCCGGGTCGACGAGCTCAACGCCGCCGCCCCCGGCCCCTTCGTCGAGCTGCACCCGCGCCTCGCGGCCCGCCTCGGCGTCGCCGAAGGCACCCCGCTCGCGGTGACCTCGCGGCGCGGCCGCGCGGTGGCCCCGGCGCGCATCACCGACACCATCCGCGCGGACACCGTCTTCATGCCGTTCCACTGGCCCGGCGAGGGCCGCGCCAACACCCTCACCAATCCGGCCCTGGACCCCGTCTCCCGGATGCCCGAGTTCAAGGTCTGCGCGGTCCGCGTCGAACCCGCCTGACGGCCCCCCCGGCAACGCTGCGGCCGCGACACCATCCGGCCGCGTACCAGGTCGATGTGCGTGGGCTGCAACTCCCTTGCCGGGAAACAGGTTTCGAGACGGGCGGGCACCGCCGGGCCGGGGCGGCGCACCGTCACGCGGGTTTCGTGCGCAGACGGGGAAACGATCTTCTCGGACATGAGTCCGATCCGCATCGGGGTTGTCGCCGGGGGGTAACCATCCGGTCACGTACCGGACCCAGAAAGTGCTCGCACGCCCCTCGTGGCAGTGATGTGCCGTACGCCACACTGAGGTGCGGTGCCCCCGTCCTCGGAGCCCTGGAGGCCGCCCCCGTGCAGACCCAGCCCTTGACCGTGAACGAGAGCGAGTCCTCGGAGGCCGACGAGGCCGAGGCGGAGGCCGACGCCGTGGACGGAGCAGCGGGCGAGGCCCGGGACGAAGCGCCGGACGAGGCAGCCGAGGAGCCCGACGTACCGGAGCTGCACGTACCGGAGCTGCACGAGCCGGAGCTGCACGAGCCGGAACTGCACGAGCCGGAACTGCACGTACCGGAGCTGTACGAGCCGGTACCGGCCCCGCGCAGGCGCACCGGCAGCGGCAGTGACGCCAACCGCGGAGCGGGCCCCTCCGCCGACCTGTTCCGGCAGTACCTGCGTGAGATAGGCAGGATCCCGCTGCTCACCGCCGCCGAGGAGGTCGACCTCGCCCGGCGCGTGGAAGCCGGACTGTTCGCCGAGGAGAAGCTGGGCAGCACCCCGGACCTCGACTCCCGGCTGGCCTACGACCTCGACAAGCTCGTCGTCATGGGCCGGATGGCCAAGCGCCGGCTCATCGAGTCGAACCTGCGGCTCGTCGTCTCCGTCGCGAAGCGGTACGTGGGCCGCGGGCTCACCATGCTCGACCTCGTGCAGGAGGGGAACCTCGGATTGATCCGGGCCGTCGAGAAGTTCGACTACGCCCGCGGCTACAAGTTCTCCACCTACGCCACGTGGTGGATCCGCCAGGCGATGTCCCGGGCCCTCGCCGACCAGGCCCGGACCATCCGCGTGCCCGTCCACGTCGTGGAGCTGATCAACCGGGTCGTCCGCGTCCAGCGCCGCATGCTTCAGGAACGCGGGTACGAGCCGACCGCCGAAGAGGTCGCCACCCACCTGGAACTGACCCCCGAGCGGGTCATGGAGGTGCTGCGCCTCGCCCAGGAACCGATCTCCCTGCACTCGCCGGTGGGCGAGGAGGACGACGTCGCCCTCGGCGACCTGATCGAGGACGGCGACGCGGCCTCTCCCGTGGAGTCCGCCGCGTTCTTCCTGCTGCGCGAGCACCTCGAAGCCGTGCTCTCCACCCTCGGCGAGCGCGAGCGCAAGGTCGTCCAGCTGCGGTACGGGCTCGCCGACGGCCGGCCCCGCACCCTGGAGGAGATCGGGCGGATCTTCGGTGTGACGCGCGAGCGGATCCGCCAGATCGAGTCCAAGACCCTCAACAAGCTCCGCGACCACGCCTTCGCCGACCAGCTCCGCGGCTACCTGGACTGATCCGCGCCCGGCCCGCCCACCCGCGGCGGGGCGGGCGGGCCGGCCGTGCGCGTCGACCGGTCGGGCCCCCGCCGGTCGGCCCCTGCCGGGGTCGGCCTCCGCTAGTCGACCTCCGCGACCGCCTGCGCGAACTGCGCCGCGTACAGCCGCGCGTAGGCGCCGTCCGACGCCAGCAGCTCCTCGTGCGTGCCCTGTTCCACGATCGAGCCGTCCTCCATCACCAGGATCACGTCCGCGTCGCGGATCGTGGACAGCCGGTGCGCGATCACGAAGGACGTACGGCCGTGCGCGAGACGGGACATCGCCTTCTGGATCAGCACCTCGGTCCGGGTGTCCACCGAGCTGGTCGCCTCGTCCAGCACCAGGATCACCGGGTCGGACAGGAAGGCCCGGGCGATGGTGATCAGCTGCTTCTCGCCGGCGCTGACCCCCGCCCCCTCGTCGTCCAGCACGGTGTCGTAGCCGTCCGGCAGGGTGCGGATGAAGCGGTCCGCGTGGGCCGCCCTCGCCGCCTCCTCGATCTCGGCCCGGGTGACCTCGCGCGAAGCGCCGTACGCGATGTTGTCCGCGATGGTGCCGCCGAACAGCCAGGTGTCCTGGAGCACCATGCCGATGCACCCGCGCAGTTCCTCCCGGGTCATCTTCGCTATGCCCACGCCGTCGAGCGCGATCTCGCCGCCCGTGACCTCGTAGAACCTCATCAGAAGATTGACCAGCGTGGTCTTGCCGGCGCCCGTCGGACCGACGATCGCGACCGTGTGGCCCGGCTCGACCGTCAGCGAGAGGTTCTCGATCAGCGGCTTGTCCGGCTCGTAGCGGAAGGCCACCTTGTCGAGCGTGACCTGTCCGCGCAGCCGCTCGGGCCGCTCCGGCACCACCGCGTCGGCCTCCTGCTCCTCGGCGTCGAGCAGCTCGTACACCCGCTCCGCCGAGGCGACGCCCGACTGCACCAGGTTCGCCATCGAGGCGACCTGCGTCAGGGGCATCGAGAACTGCCGCGAGTACTGGATGAACGCCTGCACGTCACCGATCGACAAGGTGCCCGAGGCCACCCGCAGACCGCCGACGACCGCGATCAGCACGTAGTTGATGTTCGAGATGAAGAACATCACCGGCTGCATGATCCCGCTGACCAGCTGCGCCTTGAACGTGGCCCGGTACAGCTCCTCGTTCTGCTCGGCGAACAGGGCCGCCGACTCCTTCTGCCGGCCGAAGACCTTGACCAGCGTGTGGCCCGAGTACATCTCCTCGACGTGGGCGTTGAGCGTGCCCGTGGTCTTCCACTGCGCCACGAACTGCGGCTGCGACTTCTTGCCGATCTTCGCCGCGACGAAGATCGAGACCGGTACGGTCCCCAGCGCGACCAGCGCCAGCAGCGGCGAGATCCAGAACATCATCGCGAGCACGCCCACGATGGTCAGCAGCGAGTTGAGCAGCTGCCCCATCGTCTGCTGGAGCGTCTGCCCGATGTTGTCGATGTCGTTGGTGGCGCGGCTGAGCACCTCACCGCGCTTCTGCTGGTCGAAGTACGACAGCTGCAGCCGCGACAGCTTCGCCTGCAGCTCCTCGCGCAGCCGGTACACGGTGCCGTTCATGACGTGGTTCGACAGCCGCGTCGCGACCAGCATCAGCAGGCCGGCCAGGGTGAACACCACCAGTGCCCAGATCGCCACGACCCCGACCGCACCGAAGTCGATGCCCTGGCCCGGGGTGAAGGCCGTGCCGGACAGCATGTCGGCCATGCCGCCCTGCCCGTCGGCCCGCATCCGCTCCAGGGCCTGTTCCTTGGTGATCCCGGACGGCATCTGCCGCCCCACGATCCCCGCGAACACCAGGTCGGTGGCATCGCCGAGGATCTTCGGCCCGACGACCGCGCAGCCGACGCTGCCGACGACCGCGCCGACCATGCCCCACAGCTTGGCCCGGTCCTGCGCCAGCTGGCCCAGCAGGCGCTTGCCCGAACCCTTGAAGTCCATGGACCGCTGGGCCGGTCCCGTCATCATCCGTCCTCCGGGCCCGCTCATGCGGCCTCCGCCTCCGTCAGCTGGGAGAGCACGATCTCCCGGTAGGTCTCGTTGCCGGCCATCAGTTCGTGGTGGCGCCCCTCGCCCACCACCTGGCCCTCGTCCAGGACGACGATCCGGTCGGCGTCGCGGATCGTGGAGACCCGCTGGGCGACGATGACCACGGTCGCGTCCTGCGTCTCCCGGGCGAGCGCCGCGCGCAGGGCCGCGTCCGTGGCGTAGTCGAGCGCCGAGAACGAGTCGTCGAACAGGTAGATCTCCGGCCGCTGCACCAGGGTGCGGGCGATGGCCAGACGCTGGCGCTGGCCGCCGGAGACGTTGGTCCCGCCCTGGGTGACCGGAGCCTCCAGGCCGCCCTCCAGCTCCGACACGAAGCCCTTGGCCTGCGCGACCTCCAGGGCCCGCCACAGCTCCTCGTCGGTCGCGTCGGGGCGCCCGTAGCGCAGGTTGGAGGCGACCGTCCCGGAGAACAGGTACGGCTTCTGCGGGACCATGCCGACCGTCCTGGCCAGCAGGTCCGGATCGAGCCGCCGTACGTCCTCCCCGTCGACGAGCACCTCCCCGCCGGTCGCGTCGAACAGCCGGGGGACCAGCCCCAGCAGCGTGGACTTGCCGCTGCCGGTGGAGCCGATCACCGCGGTGATCTCACCGGGCCGGGCCACCAGGTCCACCCCGCGCAGCACGGGCACCTCGGCACCCGGGTAGCGGAAGTCGGCGCCGCGCAGTTCGAGCTGCCCGTGCCGGGCGAGCTCGCGCACCGGCTCGACGGGCGGGACGACGCTGGAGTCGGTGTCCAGGACCTCCTGGATGCGCTCGGCGCAGACCTCGGCGCGGGGCACCATCATGAACATGAACGTGGCCATCATCACGGCCATCACGATCTGCATCAGGTAGGCGAGGAAGGCGGTCAGCTGGCCGATCTCCATGCCGCCGCCGTCGACGCGCATCGCGCCGAACCAGATGACCGCGACGCTGGAGATGTTCACGACCACGATGACGGTGGGGAACATCAGCGCCAGGAGCTTGCCGGCGGCCAGCGAGACGCCGGTCAGGTCCGCGTTGGCCTCCCGGAAGCGCTCCTTCTCGTAGTCGTCGCGGACGAAGGCGCGGATCACGCGGTTGCCGGTGATCTGCTCGCGCAGCACCCGGTTGACCGTGTCCAGGCGATCCTGCATCTGCCGGAACAGCGGCCGCGTGCGGAAGACGATCGCGCCGACCGACAGGCCGAGCACGGGGACCACGGCGAGCAGGACGCCGGAGAGCTTCACGTCGAGGGAGAGCGCCATGGCGATGCCGCCGACGCACATGATCGGCGCCGAGACCATCAGCGTGAAGGTCATCAGCACCAGCATCTGGACCTGCTGGACGTCATTGGTCGTACGGGTGATCAGGGAGGGGGCGCCGAACTGGCCGAGCTCCCGCGCGGAGAAGCTCTGCACCCGATCGAAGATCGCTGCGCGGACGTCGCGGCCGAAGGCGGCCGCGGTACGGGCGCCGTAGTAGACGGCGCCGACGTTGCAGACGAGCTGGACGAGCGAGACGGCCAGCATCAGGGCGCCGAAGCGCAGGATGTAACCGGTGTCCCCGTTCACGACACCGTTGTCGATGATGTCCGCGTTCAGGGTCGGCAGGTAGAGGCTCGCGCTGGTCTGCAGCAGCTGGAGCAGCACCAGCAGAGCGATGGGTTTTCGGTACGGACCCAGGTGGGTCCGCAGAAGTCGTATGAGCACGCGCAGGCTCCGGTCGCCAAGATCGAGGGGGGTTCACCCCATCTTGGGCCAACCGGCGGCCCGATCCCCACCGGATTTCGCAAAGCCCGGTCAAAAGGAGTAGGCAGCGGCACGCCCCGGCCCCGGACGGCCGGCCGGCGGGCCGGGGACTGGCGGAACCGTACGGGACAGCCCTTATGCGAACGCGCCCGGGTGGATCTGCTCCCGCGTCGCGGTGTACTGCTGCCGCACCGCCCTCCAGGCCGGGAGCTCCTCGTCCGGTTCGAAGACCTCCGCGGCCGGGGACGGCCAGACCGGCGGGGTGTGCGGGGCCAGCGTGCCCTGCGCCGCGCCGAGCGCCCAGGCCGCCTGGCGGGCCGCGCCGAGCGCCGCGTAGTCGGCCGGCGCGGGGACCACGACCTGCGTCCCGAACAGGCCCGGCGCGAAGGCCTGTACGGCGGGCAGCTCGGCCGCCGCGCCGAGCAGGAACACCCGGCGGATCTCGACGCCGCGCGAGCGCAGCACGTCGAGGGCGTCCACCAGCCCGCACAGCATGCCCTCGAAGGCGGCCCTGGCCAGGTGCTCCGGCTTCATCGAGTCCCGGCGGAGCCCGGACAGGGTTCCGGCGGTGTGCGGCAGGTTGGGCGTCCGCTCACCCTCCAGGTACGGCAGGAGCACGAGCCCGTGCGCGCCCGGCGTCGACTTCATCGCGAGCGTGGAGAGCCCCTCCAGGTCGGTGCCGAGCAGCTCCGCCGTGCCGCGCAGGGCCCGCACGGCGTTGGAGGTGTTCACCACCGGCAGGTGCAGGCCGCTGGCGTCGGCCAGGGAGGTGATCAGACCGCCCGGCTCCGACAGGGCCTCGCGGTGCACGGCCATCACCGAGCCGGAGGCGCCCAGGGAGACCACGGCGTCGCCGGGGCCGAGGCCGAGCCCCAGGGCGGCGGCCATCGTCTCGCCGGTGCCCGCGGAGATCAGCAGCCCCTCGGGCGTGGTCCCGGCGGCATCGGACGGGCCGAGCACCTCGGGCAGCAGCGCCCGGTGCCCGAGCGCCAGATCGACCAGGTCGGGGCGCCAGGAACCGGTGGCCGCCGACCAGTACCCGGTCCCGGAGGCGCCGCCCCGGTCGGTGGTTCGCCGGACCGGCCGGCCCAGCAGCTGCCAGACCAGCCAGTCGTGCGGGGACATCAGCACGGCCACGCGGCGGGCGGCGTCGGGATCGGTACGGGCCAGCCAGGCCAGCTTCGCGATCGGCTGCGCGGAGTGCGGGACCGCGCCCACCGCCTCGGACCAGGCCTGGCGGCCGCCGAGCGAGTCGATGAGGTCCGCGGCGGCGACCTGGCCGCGCTTGTCGTTGCCGACCAGCGCGGAGCGCACGAGACCGCCCTGCGCGTCCAGCGGCAGCAGACCGTGCTGCTGCGCGGAGACCCCTATGGCCTGCACGCCTTCGAGGAGCCCGCCGCCGGCGGCCTCGCCGAGCGAGAGCAGCCAGGCCTGCGGATCGGTCTCGTGGGGGTTCGCGGCGTCGGGTTCGCCCGTGGGCTGTGGATGGGGTGCGTACCCCTGGCGCAGTACGGCGCCCGTATCGGCATCGCAGACGACGATACGAGTGAAGGTGGAAGAGCTGTCCAGCCCGGCGACTATCCCCATGCGGAGGATTCTGCCGCACGCGCGGCCGGAGTCCAGCGCCGCGGACCCCGCGGAGGACCCGCGGAGGGCCCGCGGAGACCGCCGGGGTCTCCGCGGGCCCCGCGACGGGGTCAGGTGTTGCTGGTGCCCCACTCGTCCTCGGCGCCGCCGCCGACCCGGTCGCGCAGTCCGCGCACCCGCTCGGACAGGCTCTGCGGCACGGCGTCGCCGACCTTCTGGCTCACCGCGGTGAAGGCCTTCCCGGCGAATTCGCGCCCGTTGTGCCCGGCGGTCTCGGCGGCGTTGCGCACCACAGGATGCTGCGCGACCTCGCGAGCGGACTTCTTCAGCTGCTCGTAGCGCTCGCGCCCGGCCCGCGTCCCGAGCACGTAACCCAGGGCCAGTCCGATCACGAACGTGACCTTGTACCGCATGCCTGCCACCCTTCGTCGTGGGGAGCCCGGCCCGCTGGCGATACCGATTGGCGGAGCACCCCCCTGCTTGCGCTAATCTATGTCTCGCAACGGACGGTCGCCCCCCGGCAAGGCCGGAGGTGGGCTGTTCGGTGCACCGCAGCAATCCCCTGTAGCTCAATTGGCAGAGCAGCCGACTGTTAATCGGCAGGTTACTGGTTCGAGTCCAGTCGGGGGAGCGCGGTCCCCTGTAGCTCAATTGGCAGAGCATTCGGCTGTTAACCGGAGGGTTGCTGGTTCGAGTCCAGCCGGGGGAGCAAGGAAGAAGAGGGCCCCGGGTGGGTCCTCTTCTTTTTTGCCCTCTTCTGGAACCGGGCAGCCTTCAGCGCGGTCTCTCTGGGCAGGCGAAGCCGATCATGCGAGGCATCCGAGGCAGGAGATCGTATGAGCGGCTATGCTGCGGCAGACGGCGCGCACAGGTGTACGCGCCACGCCGTGAAGGGGCGGTAGCTCAGCCGGTTAGAGCAGCGGACTCATAATCCGTCGGCCGTGGGTTCGAGTCCCACCCGCCCCACTCAGCATCCCCAGGCAGAATCGTTCTGACCTGGGGAAACGTATTTCCGTGGTTTTCTTGCGTGTGGCGTTCACCTCGCGTGGGTGTGGCAAACGGAGTCCTCGTACATCGAAGAGGATCCCTGAACGGCTTTGACCCGGGGCCTCTTGTGGTCGAGCAAGAGCTTCGCGCACCGCGACCGGGCGATCGCCGCCTCGCTCCATCCGGGAGCTCGGTCCACCGCCAGCCCGTTCTGCAATCTGACGCCGCTGCGGACTGACCGCCAGGTGATGGTTGAGGCAGGCGATGACGCCCGCCGCGAGCGCGGCTCCCGCCACCATCCAGAGGTCGAGCGCGAACCCGGGCCTTAGGTCAAGGCCCGAAAGCCGTTCGGCCCGCCGTGATCTCGGCGGCTCGGTTTCACGGGCACGGACCCGGTCGTTCCTGCCAGGCGGCGTGCATACCATTGTACGAATGGCATCCAGCCCCGGCCTCCAGTTCGCCTGCCAGCGGAGACCGGGTCACCTGGTTCCGCGAGGACGCGGAGCCCTCGAGCGCTGGGGAGACGCAGAGAATCGGAGTGAGGCATGCAGGAGCGGGCGCTGCTGGGCCGCGACACGGAGCGTCGCGCGCTGGCTGCCCTGGTCGAACAGGGGGCCACCGGGTCGGGCGGCGCGATGGTGATCATCGGTGCGCCGGGGGTCGGCAAGTCGGCGCTGGTCGCGGAGGCAGCGGCCGCGGCGGCGCGCGGCGGGACCCATGTGATCACTGCTGTGGGGGTCCAGTCGGAGGAGAACCTGCCCTGTGCCGGCCTGCACCAGCTGGTTCACCAACTACGGGACAGAATTGCCGACTTGCCGGAGCGTCAGCGTACTGCGCTGCTCGCAGCCGTTGGGCTCGTCGACGAGGCCGTCCCCGATCTGTACCTCGTCGGCCTGGCTGCCCTGACTCTGCTGACAGACGCGGCAGCAGAGGCGCCGCTGCTGGTGGTCGTCGAGGACGCCCACTGGATGGATCATGCCAGCCTCGATGTGCTCGGGTTTGTGGCGAGGCGGATCGAGTCCGACCCCCTCGTCCTGGTCGCCGTCACCCGGCGCCTCGATGACCGCCTCAGCAGCGCCGGCCTGCCCGTGCTGCACCTGGGGCCGCTGACGGATGAGGTGTCGGGTGAAGTGTTGGACGCGGTGGCCCCCGGCCTGGGACAGCAGGTCAGGCGCCGGCTGTTGGAGGAGTCCGCCGGGAACCCGCTGGCACTGACCGAGCTGCCGGTCGCGTTGCAGTCGGTCGGCGGGGCGTACGCGCTCAACCCGGGTCCGTTGCCGCTGACCGCAAGGCTGGAGAGGACCTTCACGGCACGGGTCTCCCGCCTTCCGGCCGACACCCATACGGTTCTGCTCCTCTCGGCCCTCAACGGTGACGGAACGATGGACGAATGCCTCGCCGCGGCGACCCGGATGCTCGGAACGGTGGTCGACGCCGCCGCTCTTGAGGCAGCGATCGACGCGGGTCTGGTAGAAGCCCAAGGGCTGGCCTTCAGGCACCCGCTCATCCGCTCGGCGATATGCCACGCCGCTACCGCGGCGGAACGACAGACCGCACACGCCGCTCTGGCCGCCGCGCTCCAGGGGCAGCCCGATCGACAGGCATGGCACCGTGCCGCCGCCACCGCGGGTCCCGACGAACGAGTAGCACAGGATCTGGACTCCACTGCCGGCAGAGCCCTGCGGCGAGGCGGTGTCGCCGCAGCGCTTGCCGCGCTGAGGCGGGCGACGGAGCTGACGAAGGACCCGTCCGCGCGGGCAGACCGGCTGCTCCGGGCGGCGGAGCTCGCGCTCGAGTCGGGCCAAGGCGACGTCGCGGCACATCTGCTGGCCCAGGCGCGCTCACTGGACCTTTCGGTCCGGGACCAAGGCCGCGCGGCCTGGGTCAGCATCGCTCTGGCAGAGGGGACGCGGGGCGAGGGCGCCGCGACCGCCGCACTGGCCGAGCTGGCGGTCGAGATCGCCGCTGGAGGCGAACCGACACTGGGGCTGCGCATGCTGTGGAGCGCGGTCCTGCAATGCTTCTGGGGAGAGCCAGGGCCGGCCGCCCGCGAGCGGGTCGCCGCCGCCGCCGACCGGATGCCCGTGCATGCCGACGACGCCGACCTGGTCGCTCTGCGGGCGTACTCAGCCCCGGTCGAGCGCGGGGGAGCGGTCATGGAAGGCCTGGCAGGGCAGATGGAGCGCTCGTCCGAGAACCCAGAGGGAGACCAGCTCCTGGGGGGCGCCGCAGTGACGGTGGGTGCTCCCGCCCTGGCAAGCCGGTTGACGGCGAGGTCGCTGGACGCCCTACGAGCGCAAGGCAGGTTGTCGATGCTGGCCCGCGCCCTCTGCGTCCAGGCGGGAAGCGCAGCACGGCTGGGTGACGTGCGCGCTGGTTTCCTCGCCGCGGAGGAGGCCGCGTCACTGGCCCGCGAGACCGGTCAGCCTCTCGTGCACGCGATGGTGAACGCGATCCGCGCGCAGCTGGCCGCCGTCAGCGGCGACCCGGCGTCGGAGGCGTGGGCGGCGGAAGCCGAGCGCGTGGCCCTTCCCAGCGGAGGGCGCCCGGTGCTGGCCATCGTGCAGATGGCCCGCGGGCAGGCGGCGCTCTGCCAGGGCCGCTACGGCGACGCGTACGGGCACCTGCACCGTGTCTTCGACCCGGCTGACTCCGCCTTCCACCCCTGGTTGCGCTTCTACGCGGTCGCGGAGCTGGTCGAGGCGGCTGTGCGCAGCGAAGCCCCGGAGGTGGCGCGCGACGTCTTGCAGGAGCTCACCCCGCTCGGGGAAATGACTTCTTCGCCCGCCCTGCTCTGCGGATTGCGACTGGGCCGGGCCCTGCTGAGCCCGCAGGATGCCGCCGAGCCGCTCTACAGGGCGGCCCTCGACGCCGTCCCCACAGAATGGCCGTTCGAGCGGGCGCGAGCGTGCCTCGCCCTGGGCGAGTGGCTGCGGCGGCACCGGCGGCCCGCGGAGTCCCGCGCCTCCCTTCAGACCGCGCGCGAGATCTTCGGCGCCCTCGGCGCGTCGGCATGGGCGGAGCGGGCACGGCAGGAGCTGCGCGCCGCGGGCGCGTCGTCCCCTCGCCAGGATCCGGCCGCGTTGGACCAGCTGACCTCCACCGAGCTGCATGTCGCCCAGCTCGCCGCGCAGGGTCTGACGAACCGGGAGATCGGCGAGCGGTTGTACGTCTCGCACAGGACGGTGAGCACCCATCTCCAGCGGATGTTCCCCAAATTGGGGGTGGCGTCCCGCGGCGAGCTCGCCGCGGTGCTGGGCGGCACGATGACGTACGCCGAAGGCGGGGCGTCATGACGTACGCCGAAGACGTAGTCCGACGGACGCGGTCCCCCCTGCTTGTTTCCTAGCTTTGTGCCGTGCCCGGTTCGCACACGGCGGACGGGCGGGAAGGCACACCGTGGGAACCATCACCGTCGGAGCCGAGGGCTCGACCAGCATCGAGCTCTACTACGAGGACCACGGGGCGGGGCAGCCGGTCGTCCTGATCCACGGCTACCCGCTGGACGGGCAGTCGTGGGAGAAGCAGACCGATGCGTTGGTCACGGCCGGCTACCGCGTCATCACCTACGACCGCCGTGGCTTCGGTCGGTCGAGCAAGACCATGACGGGCTACGACTACGACACCTTCGCCGCCGACCTGGACACCGTACTGACGCGGCTGGACCTGCGTGACGTGGTTCTCGTCGGGTTCTCGATGGGCTCGGGCGAGGTTGCCCGCTACCTCGGCGTCCACGGCTCGCAGCGGGTGGCGAAGGCGGCGTTCCTCGGCTCGCTCCAGCCGTTCCTGCTGCAGACGCCGGACAACCCCGCCGGTGTGCCGCAGAGCGTCTTCGACGGCATTGCGGAGCAGGCAGAGGCCGACCGCTACGCCTGGTACGAGAGCTTCTTCGTCGACTTCTTCAACACCGACGAGACGCTCGGGACGCGGCTCAGCGAGGCCGCGCTGCGGGCGAACGTGGCCACCGCCATCGGCTCGGCGCCCATGGCGGCGTACGCGTGCGTCCCGGCGTGGCTGACGGACTTCCGGGCCGACGTGGAGCGCATCGACGTGCCGTCGCTGATCCTGCACGGGACCGCCGACCGGATCCTGCCGATCGACGCCACTGCCCGCGAGTTCCGCCGCCGCCTGCCCGACGCGCGATATGTCGAGATCGACGGCGCTCCGCACGGACTGCTGCTCACCCACGCAGCCGAGGTCAACGCCGCTCTGATCGACTTCCTCACCGCCTGAAAGCCGGCGTCTTTCCCCCTGCACGCCACGGAACACTCGAACAGGATCGGGCGCCTCTCATGAACGGGATCATGGAAACGGAGGCCACTGCCCTCGTTCCGACGTCGTCGCAGACCCGGCACCTCGCATCGGACGCTGACTGCGACGCCTTCATCAAGGACATCTACGACCAGTACGGCTCTCTGCTCGTCCGGTACGCCACGCGGCTGCTGGATGGTGACTGGCACAAGGCAGAGGACATCTTCCAGGAGACCGCGGCCCGCGCCTGGAAGCACGCCCGCTTCCTGGGCAGCCGCAACGAAGGCCTCAGACCCTGGTTGTTCACCGTGGTCAGAAACCTCGTCATCGACCACCACCGGGCACGTCAGGTCAGGCCGTTGGAGCTCGTGCCCGTGGAGGAGCTGGACACATCCAGCGACAGCACGGCATCCACGATCAACTCCCATGTAGTGGTGCAGGCCCTGGGGGAGCTGAACGAGCAGCAGCAAACCGTCATCCGCCTCATGTACTTCCTGGAATGCAGCGTAAATCAGGCTGCCGAGCACCTCGGCATACCGCCCGGCACCGTCAAAAGCCGTGCCTTCTATGCCATGCGGGCGTTGCGCAAGGCGCTGGAGAAGCAGGGGATCCTGGGGGTGTAGTCGCCGCGAGGCCACGGGCCCGCCGGAGCTCTCCGGTTGAGGGAACAGGCGATGGCGGGACATTCCATGGAGACTTCCCCTCGCTCAACCGCACGGCGTAGCAGCAGACGCAGCGCCTCCAGGTGCCCCTCGACGACATGTCTGCGCACGGCTTCCGCGCCGCTGCACTTATGACGCGCCGGCGCTCTTCGCTCAGCCGGGACGCGGCTGGAGCCGGGCTTGCCCGTGTCGTCTGCATGGGGATTCCACTCTCGGTAGCGCTTGTCGGGATTCGGTGACGGGGCAGGGGCTGAACTGCGGTCACGGACGCATGGGACGTACGAGCTCTGCCCGGCGCCCGTCGTCCGCCCCAGTGGAACCCCGCACGCGCGGTTCGGGATCCATCGCCGGATGAGCTGAACCCACGGCGGGCTCCCGCGGGTAACGAAAAGACTGCGTGAGCGCATCGTCGAGATCGGCCCGGTGGACGTGGTCACAGAGGACCTCCTCATCGGGCTGACGGCTGATCTGGAGCAGCAGAGTTGGATGTTCCAGGCGGAGAACCACGTCTGATCAGTCCCCGGTCCCCGCGAGGCGATCTCCGCCCTGCGCTCTTGGCGCCGGCGGAGATCGCCTCGCGGACAGGAGCGTCGGCGGGTCCCGTCCTGGTTCGCGGCACCGGTGCGAGGCCACAGTGGTGCTCGCCCTTGCCGACGCCCAGGCCGAGATGACGTCGATGTCGCCGGTGTCGATCACCGTGAGCGACTGCATCAACGCAGGACTTCTCGTACGCGCCGCCTCCCAGCGCGACGGCCGCCGCACCGTGCTCCACCTCACCCCCGCGGGCACCGCCCTGCGCGACCGCTTCAGAAGCCAGCACCGACAGGCCTTCGAGCACATCACCCACGACTGGCCCCAGGCCAAACGCCTCGAATTCGCCCGAATGCTGATCGACTACGCCGACGCCGCCGCCGAACTCGGCACCCGCATCACACCCTGAACGGCCACGGGTACGCCCGCGAGCATCCGCACCCCCACCAGTCCAGCCGTGGACATCGTCACCTCCGCGCGGCCCCTCGTGATAGGCCACCGCCGTCGTGCGGCTCCTCGCCGATCGGACGCCGGGCCTGCTCGAACAGTGCGCCGAAGGTCGGCCTTCCGTGGATCTCGCAGACCTTGCCGGGCCGCGCTCAGGAACTGACCGCCGCGCGCACTCACCGCCTCATCCGAATCCGCGAGCGCCAGGACGTTCCGATCGTCGCCGACCGCGCCTGCACCGGTGCTGACTCCTGGATCGCGCCGCCCGCCTAACGGCGAACTGTCACCGACCGTACGGACGCTGCAGCGGGCACTCGCCCAGGCCCGCGCACCTGTCGAACGGGGCGTCGCCCGACGGCAGCCCCGGCGGATTCTCCACCGGAGCTGCCGCAGCCCGAGCCGCACGACGGACATCGCCGCCACGGCCCCGCCCTGGAGAGGCGACGCCGAAAAGACTCGATGGACCCAGCGCAGCGACGTCATCGCTGATGAGGGCCCGCTGTCACCTCATTCGCGGCGACGGACGCTACCAGATTGTGATCTTCGTGATCTTGTGGATGGAGAGGTTACCGAAGTGCCACTTGTCCACGGTCCCGCTGGTCGCCGGCTCGCCCAGCCTCGGCACGTACTCGAACGTGACCTTGTTGTCGCCGGTCCAGATCCGGTCCACGCCGTAGATCGCCACGCTCTGCACGCCCGCGTTGGCGAAGCAGAGGTCGCCGCCTGCGTTGTGAAGCTTCAGGAGACCCAGTCCATTGCAATCGGTGCGGTTGATGGCGGACGCCGACGAGGCAGGCAGCACGACGGCCATAGCTCCGGCCGCCGCGACTACCGCGAGGCGTGTGAGGAAGCGCTTCACTGGTGAGTTGTTCCTTCCATGGTGGTGTGGTGCCGCCGAGAGCCGCAGCGCACGGCGGCATCGCAGGGACGCATGCACGTCCAATCAGCGCAACGTGGAAAAGGGTGCTCCCGTTCACCACTTGAGCGCTCCACTTCGGGCGCGGTCGCGGTCTCCCTGAACAGCTTGCGCACGGGTTCCGTATCCGTCCCTCGCGGGAGCGGCAGGTGAACAGATGTCATGACCTGCGGCGATGCGTGAACCGCTGTGACGTTCAGCCCGTTGAGCGATCGAACGGTTGTCGTCCAGAGTGGAGAAGAACATGGTCGTCGTCGAGGGAACGAGCACCGACCGGTTTCAACCGGTTCGAGCGGCGCTGGCAGCGCACCTCGAAGCCGGAGAGGAGTTGGGGGCGTCGATCGCCGTCGATGTGGACGGGGTCATGGAAGTCGATCTGTGGGGTGGCCATGCGGACGAAGGGCGGACCGTTCCGTGGCACCGGGACACGTTGGTGAGCATGTGGTCGACCACGAAGACCCTCACCAATCTCGCGGCCCTCGTCCTCGTCGACCGGGGGGCACTGGATCTCCACCGCCCGGTGGCGCACTACTGGCCCGAGTTCGCTGCCCGGGGGAAGGCGCACATCGAGGTGCGGCACGTCCTGGCCCACACCTCGGGACTTTCCGGCTGGCAGCAGCCCTTCACCATGGAGGATCTGTACGACTGGCCTACCGCGAGCGCCCGGCTGGCCGCGCAGGAGCCCTGGTGGGAACCGGGCTCCGCTTCGGGCTACCACGTGCAGACTCAGGGACAGCTGGTGGGAGAGCTGGTCCGGCGGGTCAGCGGCCGTACCCTGACGGAGTTCGTCGACACGGAGATCGCCAAGCCGGCACGAGCCGATGTCCAGATCGGCGCGCGCCAAGCCGACTGGCCGCGTATCGCTGATCTGGTGGCTCCTTCGCAGCTTTCCGGTATACCCGCCGGTCTCGATCCCGACGGGATCTTCACCAAGACGTTGATCGGGAGTCCCGCCCGTGACGAACACGTTGACACCCCGCAGTGGCGTTCTGCCGAACTCGGAGCCGTCAACGGACACGGCAACGCACGAGGTATGGCCCGTGCCCTCTCCGTCATCTCACGGCGTGGCCAGGTGAACGGCCTCCGGCTTCTCTCCGCTGAGACGGTGGACAAGGTCTTCGACGTACAGGCCGACGGAGTCGACCTGTTCTTGGGCGTCCCCGTCCGCTGGGGCATCGGCTACGCACTCGCCGATCCGAGGACGATGCCGCACATGCCCACCGGAAGGATCTGCTTCTGGGTCGGCCGGGGCGGTTCGATCGTCATGATGGACCTCGACCGGCGCGTCACGTTCTCGTACACGATGAACCGGGTGGGCGACGGAATCCTCGGCTCGGAGCGCACCCACAGCTACATCAAGCACGTCTACGAAGCCCTGGAATCGAACGACTGAGGTGCGCCCGCTCCCGGGCTCGGCCGGAGACTCCGTGTGCGGAGCCGTTCTCCCGGTCGTCGAGGGGGCCGTTTCGGGTTGTACCCCCGACGCACGGCGCGGGCGCACCACCAGGCGACGTCCGCGAACGTACGACCCGTCATCGGGTGAACCGGTCCGGTCGTCTCCTCGTAGGACAGGACGAAGGACGCTCCGCTTCCGGTAGCCGGGCGAGGGCGATGCCCCGGGGCCACTCGGGCCGCAGCCCGGCCACCGGTGAGGCAACTCGGGGGCCCGTTCCTCGACGCACCGGCCCACTCCGCCTGAGCGGTCCGTCGAGGGCCATCAACCAACCAAGAGGGATTTTCACGCATGCGCATCACCCGCCTCGTCCGTCCGAGCCGCAGATCGGCGCTGCTCGGTGTCACTGCGGCCGTAGGACTGTCCGTCGCCGCCGTCACCCTGCCCGGTACAGCCGGCGCGGCCTCCCACCACCCCGTACGTCCGACGATCGTGCTGGAGCACGGAGCGTTCGCCGACGCCGCGAGCTGGGACGGTGTCGTCGCCCGGCTGCAGCGCGCGGGCTACCCGGTGGTGTCCGCCGCCAACCCGCTGCGCGGTCCGGCGACCGATGCCGCCTACCTGCGCAGCGTCCTCGACCACATCGACGGGCCCGTGGTCCTGGTCGGCCACTCCTACGGCGGTACCGTCATCAGCCAGGCCGCCGCGGGCCTCGAGGGCAAGGTGAAGGCGCTGGTCTACATCGCGGCGTTCCTGCCCGACACGGGCGAGAGCTCGCTCGGACTGACGAACAAGTTCCCCGGCAGTACCCTCGGCCAGGCCATCGAGTCCGTCAACTACGCCCTGCCCGACGGTGGCCAGGGCACAGACGTGTACATCGATCCGGAGAAGTTCCGCAACCAGTTCGCCGCGGACGTGCCGACGGACAAGACCAGGCTCATGGCAGCCGGGCAGCGTCCGATCGCCGCCGCCGCACTGGAGGAGAAGTCCACACGGGCCGCCTGGAAGACGATCCCCTCCTGGTCGCTGGTCACCACGGAGGACCGCAACATCCCCGTGGCCACCCAGCGCTACATGTCGGCCCGTGCCAAGGCCCGCACGACGACCATCGACGCGTCGCACGCGGTATCCGTATCCCGGCCCGAGGCCGTCACCCGCATCGTCGAGGAGGCGGCCCGCACGGTCCGATGACCGACGGCTCCGCCCTGTCGCTTCGCGCACCTCACCGCACAGCCGTGCCCGATCGGGCACGTCACCTCAGACGCATTCACACCGGAAGGCAGCAACCACCATGGCGTTCATCACCGTCGGCCAGGAAAACTCCACCAGCATCGAGCTGTACTACGAGGACCACGGCACGGGGCAGCCGGTCGTGCTGATCCACGGCTACCCGCTCGACGGTCACTCCTGGGAGAAGCAGTCCGCCGCACTCCTGTCGGCCGGCTACCGCGTGATCACGTACGACCGGCGCGGTTTCGGCCGCTCCAGCCAGCCCACCACCGGCTACGACTACGACACGTTCGCCGCCGACCTGAACACGGTCCTGGAGACCCTCGACCTCGACGACGTCGTACTGGTGGGCTTCTCCATGGGCACCGGCGAGGTCGGCCGCTACCTGGGCACCTACGGCTCCGCCCGGATCGCCAAGGCCGCCTTCCTCGCCTCTCTCGAACCCTTCCTCCTCAAGACCGACGACAACCCCGGCGGCGTCGACGGCACCGTCTTCAAGGACATCGAAGGTGCCGTCACCGCCGACCGCTACGCCTACTTCACCGAGTTCTACGAGAACTTCTACAACCTCGACGAGAACCTCGGTACCCGCATCAGCGAGGAAGTCGTCCGCAACAGCTGGAACGTCGCCGCCGGCGCCTCCTCGTACGCCTCCCTGGCCTGCGTGGCCACCTGGTCCACCGACTTCCGTGCCGACCTGCCCAAGATCGACGTTCCGGCGCTGATCCTGCACGGCACTGCTGACCGCATCCTGCCCATCGAGGCCACCGGAGAGCTCTTCCACCAGGCACTCCCGCAGGCCGACTACGTCGTCATCGACGGCGCACCCCACGGCCTGCTGTGGACCCACGCCCAGGAAGTCTCCGAAGCCCTCCTCGCGTTCCTCGCCAAGTGACCGGCGGCCGACGCCCCACCTGCCGTGAGGTGGCACGCGGCAGGTGAGGCGTCGGTGACAGGCCCGTGCCGCGTTCCGCGCGGCACGGGCCGACGCCGAGCCTTCGGCCGCCCCACCGCAGGACCCACCACGCGCGGGGTGGGTCATGGCTCGGCCGAGCGCGGCTGGGTCGACGGGATCCGCTGGGAGAAGAACAGGGCGAGGAGCGCGGCGAGGGCCAGGACGGCGAGTGCCGCGCGCAGGCCGTCGAGCCTGGCGGCGGCGTTGGCGTCCAGTGCCGCCTGGGACACCTCCGCGCTCGTGCCGGCCTCGGCGAGGGCGGTGTCGAGCTGGGCGTCGGACAGGAAGGGCGCGCCGCTCTGGAGCTGGACGCCCGTCTGGCTCGTGACGCTCTCCGGGACCGCCGGATTCGCCGCGATGCTGGTCAGGAAGGAGGAGGTGAGTACGGCGATCATCATCGATCCGGCCAGTGCCGTGCCGATCGAAGCGCCGAGGTTGGTAACGGCGTTCTGCACGCCGCCGACCTCCGCACTCTGGCTCTGCGGCACCGCGGACACGGTGACCGAGCCGAGCTGGGATGCCAGCGCGCCCATGCCCAGACCGATCAGCAGGAGGGGGACGGTGACGACTTCCGCGCCGGCGTCGGCGTCGAGCGCGGCCATCAGCACCACCGCGCCCGCGAGCAGGGCGAGGATTCCGAGCCGCACCACTCGCCGCGGCGAGACGTCCGGGAGGAAGCGCGGGATCAGGGTCGCGGCCGCCAGCAGGCTCACCGAGAGGGGCAGGAGGCGGGCACCGGTCTCCAGTGCCGACAGACCCAGAGCGACCGACAGGTACAGCGGGACGACGAAGAAGACGCCCATCTGCACGAGGTACTGGAAGAAGAACATCGTCAGGCCGCCGGTCAGCTGCTTGTTCCGCAACATGCCGGGGTCGATGAGGGGATCCCCGCGCCGCTCGACGACCCTCGCCTCCCAGCGCAGGAAGAGCCAGATCAACAGCAGGCCCGCCAGGATCAGCCACGTCGTCAGGGACACGCCGATCCACGACGGCGTGCCGGGCTTCGGCTGGAAGAAGCCCCATTCGCCGGATCGGAGCACGCCGTAGACGAAGGTCCCGAGCCCGAGCGCGGAGAGGACGGCGCCAGTGAAGTCGATGCTCCGGCGTTCACCGGGCGGGGCGTCGGAGATGCGGCGCGCGAGCAGGAGGATGCCCAGCACCACCACGACCTCGCCGGCGAAGACCCACCGCCACGAGAAGTAGGTCGTCGCGACACCGCCGACGAGCGGCCCGACCGCGATGGCCACGGCCCCTGCCGCCACGACCAGTCCGTAGGCGGCGGGGCGCCGTTCGACGGCGAAGTTGCCGGCCACGAGCGCCACGATGGCGGGCAGGATGAGTGCTGCTCCCAGCCCCTCCAGGAGCGCCCAGCCCACCAGCAGTACGGGCAGGTTCGGCGCGAGGGCCGTGGTGAGGGAGCCGACGCCGTAGACGCAGCATCCGATCATGAACGCGCGCTTGCGGCCGATCAGTGCTCCGACCTTGCCCCCGGGGATCATGAACATGGCCATCACGAGGGTGTAGGCGGTGATCGCGCCCTGGACCCCCGTCACCGTCGTGCCCACGTCCTCGGCCACCGTGGCGATGGAGACGTTCATGACGGAGCTGTCGAGCGCCATCAGGAACTGACCGGAAGCGAGCGTCAGCAGGACGATACGGGCCTTCGCGGAACTCTCGGCGGTGCTTACCCGGGAAGCCATTGACGCATGATCCCAGCCACCGGGGAGACAGGAGGACCGGCGCGCCCGGCGGTCAGCCGGACGGGGGCGGCCCGACGCACGGGGCGCGTGGGCCGGACCGCCTGCAACCGGGTGGCTAGAAGTTCTCCGTCTCGTCGGCCATGTGGCGCAGTACGTCCGTCAGGTCCTGGCGGCGGGCGAAGGCCGCGCGTTGGCGGTGGGCGCCCGAGCCGTCGCGCAGGAGGCCGGCCAGGGTCTTCGCCGCGTGGTCCAGGTCGCCCACGGCCGCCAGTTCCGGGGCGACCAGGTCCAGCAGGGCCTCCGCGAGGTCGGCCGCGGGGAGTTCCGCGCCCGAGTAGGGGTCGAGGCCGCAGCCCTCCAGTCCGTCGTGGGCCGCCCGCCAACGCGCCAGGCGCAGTACGTCGTCCCGCAGCACCGGCTCGGGGCGCCGCTCCGTGATCTCCCGCAGGGCCGTGGCCACCAGGGCCCGGGCCAGCTCGGCCTGGAGGACGGCCGTGTCGATGTCCGCGGACATGTCCGGCGCCCGGATCTCCAGAGTCGGCCAGTGCCCCGAGGGGCGGAGGTCCCAGTAGACCATCTTGGTGTCCAGGGCCGCCCCGGAGCCGAGCAGGGTCTGCACCGAGCGCCGGAAGTGCGCGGTGGAGGTGTAGTGCGGGGGCAGCCCCGCCGAGGGCCAGCCGGCCCAGGCCATCGCCCGCCAGCTGGCGTGGCCGGTGTCGCGGCCGCCCCAGAACGGCGAGTTGGCGGCCAGCGCGATCAGCGTGGGCAGCCAGGGCCGGACCCGGTTGGAGACGGCCACCGCCGTGTCCACGTCGAGCGTGCCGATGTGGATGTGACGGCCGCAGCTGACCAGGGTCTCGGTGAGCGAACCGAAACGGCGGTGCTGCTCGCGCTGGCGCGGTTCGTCGTCGGTCAGGTGCAGCGGCCCCTCCACGGCCACGACCGGCGAGGGCGAGGCCAGCAGCCGGCAGCCGTGGGCGCGGGCCGCGCGCGCGAGGGTGCGGCGCAGGGCGGCGAGCTCCTCGCGCAGCGCGGCCGTCGAGTGCGTGACGGGGGTGGACAGTTCCACCTGGTAGCGGGTGCCCTCGGGGTGCAGCTCGCCCGGCAGCCCGCCGGCCGTGGCGAGGACGAGCCCGGCTGCGGGGACCACCCGGAACGTACGGGCGTCGACGAGCAGGAACTCCTCCTCGACCCCGACGGTGAGGGGGACGACGGGGGGGACGGCGGGGCCCACCGTGTGGTGTGCGGCGCCGGTGCGCGCGATGCTGTCGCTCGTGGTGCTGTTGCCAGGTTCGATCACTACGCCTCCCTGGACATACGAGTCTTTTCATCATGAGCCGAACGCGAGGCGCGGAGCGCACGCCGATTCGGTCAAATGTCCGGTGATAGTGGCGGGTTAGCGGCAAGCACCCGGCCGCGCCGAGGCCCCGGGGCCGCACGGGACGACTGTGGCCGCTGTGTGAAGCGGGAGGACATGCCCGGGGGGATGCGGCCGGGCGGTGGTTACCATCCGCTGTGACCCGTACGACCGAACCCCCGCGCACCCGGCCCCGCATATTCGCCGACCTCACCCCGCTGCGCACCTCCGCGCACTACCGGCGGCTGTGGACCGGCAGCATGATCTCCTGGGTCGGGCAGGCGATGACCGCGCTCGCGATCTCGCTGCAGGTCTACGAGATCACCGGCTCCAGCTTCTCCGTCGGACTGGTCGGTCTCTTCTCGCTCGTCCCGCTCGTCGCCTTCGGCCTGTACGGCGGTGCCATCGCCGACACCCTCGACCGGCGCAAGCTCGGCCTGTACGCCTCGTTCGGCGCCGCCGCGCTGTCCCTCGCGCTGGCCGGGGCGGCCCTGCTCGACTACCACCGCGTCTGGTTCCTGTACGCCGTCGTCGCCCTCCAGTCGGTGTGCGGCGCGCTCAGCGGACCGGCGCGCTCGGCGATGATCCCCCGGCTGCTGCCGGCCGAGCAGCTGCCCGCCGCCAACGCCCTGAACTCCGTCACCATGACCACCGGGACCATGGCCGGCCCGATGCTCGGCGGCCTCATCGTCGGCTGGTGGGGCTTCCAGGCCGCCTACCTCATCGACGCCGTGACCTTCTGCGCCGCCCTGTACGCGCAGTGGCGGCTGCCGTCGATGAAGCCCGACCGCGCCGAGGGCGTGCGGGGGCGGGCCTCCGTCCTGGACGGCCTGCGCTTCCTCGGGACCCGGCCCAACATCCGGATGACCTTCTTCTCCGACCTGGCCGCGATGGTGCTCGCCCAGCCGAAGGCGCTGTTCCCCGCCATCGCGGTGCTGTGGTTCGGCGGCGACGCCAAGACGGTCGGCCTGATGGTGGCCGCCCCCGCCCTGGGGGCGATGCTCGGCGGGGTGCTCTCCGGCTGGCAGGGCCGCATCCGCCGGCACGGGTTGGCGATCCTGCTCGCCGTCGCCTCGTGGGGGCTGGCCATCGCGGCCTTCGGGCTCACCAGGAACCTGTGGATCGGCCTGTTCTTCCTCGCCCTGGCGGGGTGGGCCGACACCATCTCCATGGTGTTCCGCTCGACGATGATGCAGGCCGCGGCCCCGGACGAGATGCGGGGCCGCCTCCAGGGCGTGTTCATCGTGGTCGTCGCGGGCGGCCCCCGGCTCGGGGACTTCGTCGCCGGCTCCGTCGCGGACCTGACCTCGCCGGCCGTGGCGATCACGGGCGGCGGGCTCGCGTGCGTCCTGGTGCTGGGCCTGCTCGCCCTGCGCTGGCGGGGCTTCGCCCGCTACGACGCGAGGTCGCCGCAGGCGTAGCCCCCGGATGGCCGGTGGTGGCCAGGGGGCGCGGGGGAGGACCCTGCCCACGCGTCCGGACCCGGGCGCGGCGCGGGGACCACGACGGGTCCGGGCGGCTCCGCACGCTGCTCTCCAGCGACGACAACGAGCCGGCCCAGCAGGTCACGCGGCTGCAGCCGGCGGACGTCTGCCGCCGCGCCGCCGCTGACGGGCCCGTCGGCCGGGGTCCCGCGCGCCGCCGCGACCGCCGCGGGGCCGTCCGGTCAGCCGGTCCGGAGCGGGACCACACCCCGTGCCACGCCCAGCGCCACCAGGTCCTGGGGGCGGATGCGGAGCTGGTCGGCGGTGGCCGGGGCGGCCTCCGGGGGCCGCTTGAGGATGGCCGCCGCCAACTCCGGGGCGATCACCGAGAAGTAGCTGTCGGGGGTCACCCACGTGTTGCCCGGCGCGGCCAGCGCGAGGGCGCCGCCCGAGCCGCCCTCGCCGATCAGCAGGGTGGTGACGGGCACCGCCGCCGAGGCCAGCGCCGCGAAGACGTCCGCGATGGCGGGGCCGGCGCCCGCGTGTTCGGCGGCGGCGTCGTTGGCCGCGCCCGGGGTGTCCACCAGGGTGAGCACGGGGATGCCGAGCCGGTCCGCGAGCCGGACGACGCGGGCGGCCGTACGGTAGCCGGCCGGGCGGGTGGCGGTGCCGCACTGGGCGGCGTACGCGACCGCGCGGCCCTCCCGCAGCCCGAACCCGCACAGCATCCCCGGGTCGGTACCACCCGCCCGGTCCCCGGAGAGGGGCAGGCGCAGCGCGAAGTACGCGTCCAGGTACGCCCCGGCGCGCGGCCGGTCGGGGTGGCGGGCCTGCCGGACGGCGTCCCAGCCCGTCTCCGGCGGTGTCCCGTCGGGTACGCCGCCCAGCGCGGCCGGCGGCTCGACCGGCCCGTCGGGGCGGGGAGCGGTCAGCACGCGGAGCCAGCCGGCGAGGGTCCCGGGCAGCTCGGCCGGGGGTACCACGGCGTCCACGTGCCCGGCGGCGTACTGACCCTCGGCCGTGTAGGCCGCCGGATCCGCGTCCGCCGGGCGGACCCGGGAGCCCGCGAAGCCGACCTGGGCCCCGGGAAGCGCGAGGACCACGTCGGCCCCGGCCCCGAGGGTGGCCCAGCCGCCGCCGGTGGTCGGATCGCGCAGGACGGCCAGCTGGGGGAGTCCGGCGGCGCGGGTCAGGACGCACTGGCGGGCCACGCGCTGGAGCTGGGTCAGCGCGAGCATGCCCTCCTGCATGCGGGAGCCGCCGGTCGCGATCAGGGAGACCAGGGGCAGGCGGTGCGCACGGGCGTGCGCGTAGGCGGCTTCGAGCCGGTCTCCGGTGCGCTGGCCCAGGGAACCGCCGAGGAAGCCGAACTCGAAGGAGATCACGGTGGCTTCGACGCCCCCGAAACGGGCGGCTCCGGTGACGACGGACTCCTCCTCGCCGGTCCGCCGCGCGGCGCGGGCGCGGGAGTCGTCGTACCCGGTCCAGGCCAGCGGCCCGTCGGGCGCCGACTGGCCCGGGGGCGGCGGGAGTTCGGCGAAGCTGCCGGCGTCGGCGAGGGAGGCGATGGCCGCGCGGGCCGAGAGGCGGGTCGTCGTCACGGAGCCACCCTAGGCGGTGCCGTCAACCGGGCTCCCGCCCCGACCACCGGCGGGACGAGGCGCCCGGACCGCGCGTCACCGACCTGTCCGGACAGCCGGACAGCACGTCTACAGCGGTGACTCCCAGGTCACCGTCGTGCCGCGGGACGCCGGCTCCGTACGGCCGTCGTCCGACACCGTCAGGCGGACCCGGGACGCGGTCGCGTCCACCTCCACCTCGATGGAGGTGACCTCGCTGCGCCGGTGCGCCGCGGCCAGGGCGCCCCGCAGGACGGAGAGCAGATCGCCCGCCACCGGCTCCGGCAGCAGGGCGTCCAGCGGCCCCGCGAAGTGCACCGACGGCTGGAAGCCCAGCAGGACCGCCGCGCCGCCCGTCTCGCGCAGCACCCGGCCCCGGAAGGTCGTCGGGGCGTCGGTCGGCGGCTGCTGGAGGGCGAAGATGGCGGTGCGGACCTCCTGGATGGTGGAGTCGAGTTCGTCGACGGCGCGGGCCAGTTCGTCGCCGACGGTGTCCCCGGACGCCGCGTTCGAGGACCTGCGCCGGGTGCTCTCCAGCATCATCTCCGTGGCGAACAGCCGCTGGACCACCAGGTCGTGCAGGTCCCGGGCGATCCGGTCGCGGTCCTCGTAGACCGCGAGTTGCTCCCGGTCGTGCTGGGCGTCCGCCAGTACGAGGGCCAGCGCCGCCTGCGAGGCGAACTGGGAGGCCAGCAGGCGGTCCACGGCGTCGTACGCGGGTCCGCCCCGGTCCCGGGGCAGGGCCAGGGTGCCGATGAGCTGCCCGCCGCTCTGCAGGGGCAGCATCATGCTGGGGCCGAAGCGCTCCCGGACGTGCGTGGTCATCCGGGGGTCCGTCGCGGAGTCCTCTATGAAGACGGCCTCCCCGCCGAGCAGTTGCTCCAGGACCGGGGAGCCGGGTGCGATCGCCGTCCCCACCAGGTCCCCGGGGTCGCCGTGGGTGGAGGCGGCGACGATCTCCATGCCGCCCTCGGGGGTGGGCTGGAGCACGACCCCGGCCGCGGCGTCCGCCAGCAGCCGGGCCCGTTCGGCCACGCACATCAGCGCGTCCGCGGCGGGGCGGCCGGCCAGCAGGGTCGTGGTCACCGCGGCCGCGCCCTCGATCCAGCGCTCCCGGCGGCGCACGGTCTCGTACAGCCGGGCGTTGCCGATCGCTATGCCGGCCTGCGCGGCGAGAACGCGCAGCAGGGCGAGGTCCTCGTCGGTGAAGGAGCCGTCGCCGTGCTTCTCGGTGAGGTAGAGGTTGCCGAACACCTCGGTGTGCACCCGGATCGGAACGCCCAGGAAGCTGCGCATGGGCGGATGGCCGGGCGGGAAACCGGCCGACCGGGGGTCCTGCGTGAGGTCGTCGAGCAGCAGGGGGCGCGGGTCGCTGATCAGGGTTCCGAGCAGGCCGGAGCGGCCGTCCGGGAGGCGGGGGACGGCGGCCCGCTCCGCGTCGGTCATCCCGGAGGTGAACAGCGCGGTCAGCCGGACGCGCTCGGGGTCGATGACCCCGAGCGCCCCGTACCGGGCCCCGCACAGCCCGGTCGCCGAGTCGACGATGTGCTGGAGGGTGGAGTTCAGCTCCAGCTCGGAGCCGACGCTGAGCACCGCCTCCAGCAGGACGGGGAGGCTGGGCGGCTCCTGGTACCGGTCGGTCTCCCGTCCCGCGTTCGTCATCCGGCCAGCGGGTTGAGAACCATGGGTGCGATCTTCCCTTCGAGCATGGCGCCGAGACCGAGCACGGCGCAGATGTCCGGCCGCTCCGCGATGGCCACGGGCATGCCGGTGGCGTCGCGCAGCATCTGGTCCAGGCCCGGCAGCAGGGCGCTGCCACCCACCATCATGATCCCCCGGTCCGTCAGGTCCGCGACCAGGTCCGGCGGGCAGTCCCGCAGGACCTTGCCGATGCCGTCGAGGACGGCGGTCAGCGGGGTGAAGATCGCATCGCGCACGGCGGCGGTGTCCACCTGGACCGAACGGGCCAGGCCGGTGGCCACGTCACGACCGTGGATCAGGGTGGAGGCCGGTCCTTCGGCGGTGATGCCGTTGCCGTGCAGCGCGAGCTGGAGCGGCCGGACCGCCTGGCTGGGCAGCATCAGCTCGTGCGCGTGGCGCAGGTGCTGGACGATCGCGTGGTCGATCGCCTCGCCGCCGACCGGGATGCGCTCGGCGGTGACGATCGAGCCGAGGGAGAGGACGGCCACCTGGGTGGCCGCCGCCCCGCACACCATGATCATCGTCGCGGTCGGTTGCTCCACGGGCAGGCCGCAGCCGACGGCCGCCGCGATCAGGGTGTCGACGAGCTCGACGCGGCGGGCGCCGAGACCGACCAGGGTCTCCACGGTCGCCCGCTGGGCCAGCGGGTCCGCGTCGTGCGGGGTGCAGGCCGCGGCGCGCAGCCGGGGCTTGCGGCGCAGGGCGCGCCGCAGCTTCTCGCCGAGGAGGTGACGCAGCATCCGCTGGGCCATCTCGATGTCGACGACGGTGCCGCCGGAGACGGGGCGCACGACCCGGATGTAGTCGGGCGTGCGGCCGGTCATCCGCTCGGCGAAGGTTCCGACGGCGATGAGCGCGCCGGTGCGCGTGTTCACCGCCGCGACGCTGGGCTCGTCGACGACGAGTCCGGCGCCCTTGACGTACACGCGGGTCCTGGCCGCGCCCAGGTCGACGGCGACGTGGCAGCGGCGCAACTGCTCAAGACTGACGGTCACGGCAGATCCTCCCGAGAGCGCTGACGCAAGAAGACCGGCGGACCGCCGATCACTTTTCACATCATCCCGGGCATCTGGGGTGAACCGCCTGTTGGGCTGCTCCGGCCGGGGGTGCCGGGTGCCTGCACGGGGGTGGATTTCTGTACCGACAGACAGCACCATGCGCGCACCGCACGCACTACTCGTGCGTAACAAGGTAAAGGGGGATCCCATGCTGACGGCCCGCCAGAGACTGCTGGCACTTCTGACGCTCTGCCTGGCGCTGCTGGCACCCTTCCCGGCCCATGCCGCCGACCGGGGGACCGGGGGCGCGGCCGGCCAGGCGGCGCCGCGCAATCCGGTGGTCTTCGTACACGGTTACAACGCCGATCCCGGCGTCTGGGGTTCCCTGCGCGAGGATCTGCGCGCCGCCGGGTACGCCGACTCGGAGCTCTTCTCGTGGGGTTACGACACGCACCGGTCCGTCAACGAGGTCCTCTCCGGCCGGCTCGGCGCGTACGTCGACGAGGTCCGCCGGCAGACCGGCGCGGCCCGCGTCGACGTCGTCGCGCACTCCTTTGGCTCGCTCGTGAGCCGCTGGTACGTGAAGTTCGGGGGCGGCGCCGCCACCGTCGACCACTGGGTCTCGCTGGCCGGCCCCAACCGCGGCACCTCCACCGCCTGGGCCTGCGCGCTGTGGGACCAGGCCTGCCGGGACATGACGCCCGGTTCGTACGTGGTGAAGAACCTGAACGCCGGGGACGAGACCCCGG
Source organism: Streptomyces sp. NPDC058701 (assembly GCF_042715295.1). Taxonomy (NCBI): domain Bacteria; kingdom Bacillati; phylum Actinomycetota; class Actinomycetes; order Kitasatosporales; family Streptomycetaceae; genus Streptomyces; species Streptomyces sp. NPDC058701. The sequence goes on from NZ_JBHXSY010000004.1 coordinate 200,191, forward strand.
GCGCCGTGAAGTACGCGACGTTCTGGTCCCCGTGCGACGAGATCGTGAACCCGGACGACAGCGTCCCGCTCACCGGAGCCGCCAACACACAGGTCGGCTGCATCGAGCACAACGACCTGCTGGGCGACGACGCCACCTCGGCGGGCGTACGGGCCTTCCTCGCCTCCTAGGCCGTCTCCTTCGGAACGTGCCGGGTCCGAAAGAGACGGCCCAGCCGGTGTCTAGCCGGGTGTGCCCTCGAACCCGACCCGCTGGAGCAGGCCGTACGTGAACTCCGCCACGCAGGGCCGGCCCGCGGCGGCGAACGCGAGGCGCCAGCGGGTCGGCGCGGTGCCCTCCATCGGCCGCGCCGGCGCGAAGGCCCGCGCCACCTCGTCCACCGTCGCCGACCAGGGCAGCAGGTCGTCCGCCGACTCCAGTAGGGGACCGGCCGCGCCGGGGGCCCGGACCAGCCACTCGTTCCACACCGCCCCGTCCGGCGCGGCCAGCACCTCGAACCGCAGGTCGGGCCAGAGCGGCACGGGCCACAGGAGGGCCTCGCACTCCAGATCGCCGATCTTCCGGCGCTCGGCGGACTCCGCCGGTCCCAGCACCGAGCGGTACCGGGCCAGGGCCCCGCGCGAGCGCGGCGAGCGGACCATGGCCTGCCAGCGCTTGTTGGCCTCGCGCTGGTCCGCGAGCGAGGCCCCCAGCCGGTGCCGGGCCCGGTCGGCGAGGTCGGGCTGGAAGTCGGCCATCCGGCGCAGCAGCACGAGCTGGAAGGCTTCCGGCCCGAAGGGCTCAGGGCGTCCGGACGGGGTCGCTGTCATGGAGGCCACGATTCCACACAGGATCCTTACGTTCCCGCGTTACGGATGTGGCCGGTGAGCGCATAGCCTGCGGGCGCCATGAACTACTGCCACGCCTGCCGGAGGCACCTCAACGGCGCACTGGCGTGCGCCGGGTGCGGAACCCCGGCCGAATACCTCGTCCCCGCCGCCCCCGTCCCGCCGGGCGCCCCGGGAGGTCCCGCCCCGTTCGCCGCGGATCCGGATCCGGGTCCGGCCCGGGGCCCCGGCGGTCCGTACGCGCCCGTGGACGTCGACGCGGACTCCCTCGTCGTCCTGTCGGCGCCGAACGAGCGCCGCCCCGGCGCCCGGCGCCGCTCCGCGCACCGCAGGCGCCGCCGGACCGTGCTGAACGTCGGGCTCGGGCTGCTGCTCGCGACCGGCGGCGCGCTCGCGGTGGTCCGGCTGGCGACCGACGGGGAGCGCAGCGACCGCGCCTCCACCGTGGTGCTGACCGACGACTCGGCGCCCGGCGTGCCCGTGCCCGCCCCGAGCGCGCCGTCCGCGGTGGCGCCCCCGTCGGGGGCGCCGGGCCGGGCCACCGCATCGGCGAAGGCCGCCGGCGGGGCGACGAAGACGGCCGGCCCCGCGGCGCCCTCCGCGAGCGCGGCGAAGCCGGGTCCGGCGTCGTCGGCGCCCGCGCCCGCTCCGACCGGGCCGTCCTCCGGGACCCACGACGCGGGGGTCACCGTAAAGCCGGGGGCGTCCGCGAAGCCGTCGCCCAGCGCCTCCGGGAGCGGGAAACCGCCGAAGACGTCCGCGTCGGCGTCGGCCAAGCCCAAGCCGACGCCGACCCCGAAGCCCACCCCGACGAAGACCCCGCAGCCCTGTGACTGGTGGGACTTCACCTGCTGGTGAGCCGGGCCGTGAGCCGTCAGCCCAGCATCCGCTTGAGCAGGTCCCGCAGGGCCGTCCGCTCCTGCGCCGACAGCCCCGCCAGGGGCTCGCGCGCGAAGTCCAGGGACTCGCGCAGCCGGTCGGCCGTCTGGAGGCCCTCCTCGGTGGGGGCGGCGAGCTTGACCCGGCGGTCCGCCGGGTCCGGGCGGCGCTCGACCAGGCCGCGGGTCTCCAGCCGGTCCACGATGCCGGTCACGTTCGAGGGCTCGCACCGCAGCTTCTGCGCGATCCGGCGCATCGGCAGCGGCTCCAGGGCCAGCAGGTTCAGGACCCGGGCCTGGGCGCCCGTGAGCTGGTGGCTGGCTGCCACGTGCTCGTACTCCATGTGGTAGCGGGCCACGACGTCGCCGATGAGTTCGACGACCTCGACGGTCACTGGGTCTGCGCGACGACTGGGCATGGAACCAGCGTACCCATTTACTTGACAACATGAAATATCCAGGCGCATGGTTGTTTCACGTTGTGAAGCATTTCTTCCGCATTCAGGAGTCCCCATGACCGAGATCCCCGCCGTCAGCCGTGAGTGGCACCTCGTCCGTCGCCCGCAGGGCTGGCCCGTCGCCGAGGACTTCGCCCTGCGCGAGGTGCCGGTGTCCGCCGAGCCCGCAGCCGGCCGGATCCTCGTGCGCAACCTCCACATGTCGGTGGACCCGTACATGCGCGGCCGGATGAACGACGTGAAGTCCTACGTACCGCCCTTCCAGCTCGACGAGCCGATGCAGGGCGGGGCCGTCGGCGAGGTCGTCGCCTCCGCGGCCGAGGGCTTCGCCGTCGGCGACCACGTCCTGCACCACCTGGGCTGGCGCGAGTACGCCGACCTCGACGCGAAGCACGCCACCAAGGTCGACGCCGCGCTCGCCCCGCTCTCCGCCTACCTCGGCGTGCTCGGCATGCCGGGCCTCACCGCCTACGCGGGCCTCTTCGAGGTCGCCTCCTTCAAGGAGGGCGACGCCGTCTTCGTCTCCGGCGCGGCGGGCGCGGTCGGCGGCCTCGTCGGCCAGTTCGCGAAGATCAAGGGCGCCTCCCGGGTGATCGGCTCCGCCGGTTCGGACGAGAAGGTGACCCTCCTCACGGAGAAGTACGGCTTCGACGCCGCCTTCAACTACAAGAACGGCCCCGTCGCCGAGCAGCTGCGCGCCGCCGCCCCCGAGGGCATCGACGTCTACTTCGACAACGTCGGCGGCGACCACCTCGAAGCCGCGATCTCCTCCCTCAAGGTGCACGGCCGCGCCACCCTGTGCGGTGCCATCGCCGGCTACAACGACACCGAGGCCGCCCCCGGCCCGCGCAACCTGATGCAGGTCATCGGCAAGCGGCTGCGGCTCCAGGGCATCCTCGTCGGGGACCACGCCGGACTGCAGCAGCAGTTCGTCCAGGACGTGGCCGGCTGGCTGGCCTCGGGCGAGCTGCGCTACGACGAGACGGTCGTCGAGGGCGTCGAGAACGCCACCTCCGCCTTCCTCGGCATGCTGCGCGGAGAGAACACCGGAAAGATGATCGTTTCTTTCACCGGTTAGGCTCACTCCACACCGTCGCGGCCCGTGGGCGCGAGTCGCGGCGATCACCAGGAGGATCCTCTACATGTCCATCCAGCAGTCCGATGTCGCGTACACCGCTGTCGCCACCGCCGAGAACGGCCGTGACGGCCGCGTCGCCACCCACGACGGGCAGCTCGACGTCGTCGTGAACCCGCCGAAGGAGCTCGGCGGCAGCGGCGCCGGCACCAACCCGGAGCAGCTGTTCGCCGCCGGCTACAGCGCCTGCTTCCAGGGCGCCCTGGGCGTCGTCGCGAAGAACGAGAACGCCGACATCTCCGGTTCCACCGTCACCGCCGAGGTCGGCATCGGCAAGAACGACGACGGCTTCGGTCTGATCGTCAAGATCTCCGCCGTCATCCCGAACGTGGACGCCGCCACCGCCAAGGACCTCATCGAGAAGGCCCACCAGGTCTGCCCGTACTCCAAGGCCACCCGCGGCAACATCACCGTCGAGCTCGCCGTCTGAGCCGGCGGATCCCGCTGATCGCACGCCGGAACCGGCGCGCGCACGGCTGAAGGCCGCACCCCCGTCCGGGGGTGCGGCCTTCGCCGTAAACTGACCCCATGCGTGATCTTGCGGGGGGTTTCCGGTATCTGCTGGCCGGCCAGCGATGGGTGTTCGGGCACGGCAGGTGGCTCGGCTTCGGGCTGCTGCCGGGGCTGGTGTCGCTCGTCCTCTACACCGCGGCCCTGATCGGGCTCTCCTACGGCGCCGACGACCTGACGGTATGGGCGACGCCGTTCGCCGACGACTGGACCTCGCCCTGGTCCGGGCTCTTCCGCGGCTTCCTGACCGGCCTGGTCTTCTGTCTGGGTCTGTTCCTGGCGGTCATCACGTTCACCGCCGTGACCCTGCTGATCGGCCAGCCGTTCTACGAATCCCTCTCGGAGCAGGTCGACCGCAGCGAGGGCGGCGACGTGCCCGAGTCCGGTCTCCCGCTCTGGCTGGAGCTGTGGATCTCGGCCCGGGACAGCGTGAAGGTGCTCGGCCGCGTCCTGCTGTACGGCATCCTGCTCTTCGCCCTGGGCTTCGTCCCGGTGATCGGCCAGACGGTGGTCCCGTTCCTCGGGTTCTGCGTCTCCGGCTACTTCCTGACCCAGGAGCTCACCGCCGTCGCGCTCCAGCGCCGCAAGGTGGACCTGGCGGAGCGGCTCGTCATGCTGCGGGCGCGGCGGATGATGGTGCTCGGCTTCGGCGTGCCGCTGGTGCTGTCCTTCCTGGTGCCGCTGGTCGCCGTGTTCCTGATGCCGGGCGCGGTCGCCGGGGCCACGCTGATGGCACGCGACCTGATGGGCGACTCCGGCGCCGACACGCCGGAGCACCAGGCGGCCGCGCAGCCGGCGGCGCCCACCGTCCCGCCCACGGGCTTCGGACCGCCGCCGGTGTACTAGGCCTTGGTCGCGGCCCGCGAGCGGCGAGCAAGAACGGCGCCACCCGCACGAAGCCGAAGCGGCGCAACACCGTCGTACGGCGCGAGGGCCGCGAGCTGCCCGGACCGGACAGCGCGAACAGCCGGATGATGCCGAGGCACGGCATGGTCGCCCCGGCCGTCGGCGGAAGCGTCCTTGTCCGGGTCATGTGCGCGGCAGGGCCGTGAGCGTGCGCAAGGGGGCCGCGGTGGCGGCCGGCGTGGTGATCAGACCACAGGATGACGCTTTCGCACCCGGCCCCCACATAGCTTCGACGGCGTGCCGCGGTACGCCGTGGTGGGCGGGGGAGGAGGGGAGTTCAGGGTGCGTGGACGTCTGGGGGCCACCGTCGGGGCCGCACTGCTGGCGTGGGCGAGCGTCGCCGTGCTGGGTGCGCAGCCCGCTGCCGGTAGTGGGGCGGGCAGCCCGTCAGGGGACGGCGCGCCCGCCTCCCTACTCCGCCAGAGCGTCACATGGCAGCGCTGCCAGACCTCGTCGGTGGACGGGGAAGGCGCGGAACTGGACGACGCCGGCGCCCAGTGCGCCGAGGTCACGGTGCCCCTGGACTACAACCGTCCGGGCGGCCCCACCGTCAAGGTGGCGCTGTCACGACTGAAGGCCACCGGACCGGGACAGCGGCGGGGGGTCCTGTTCTACAACCCCGGCGGCCCCGGCGTGCCCGCCGTGTACCTCGCGCTCAAGTTCCGGCAGGCCGAGCCTACGGTCGGTGCCCGCTACGACGTGATCGGGATGGACCCCCGCTTCGTCGGGCGGAGCACACCCCTGGACTGTCAGTGGCCCCTGCCCGGCCCCGGTGCCGCCGGGCCGGATCGCGAGGGGTTCGAGCGCAGTGCGGCGCTCTCCCGGGACCTGGCCTCGAACTGCGCCCGCCACCGCGACGTGTTGCCGCACGCCTCCACCCGGAACACGGCACGAGACATGGATACGGTCCGGGCGCTGCTCGGAGAACAGCGGCTGTCCTACGTCGGCTCCTCGTACGGCTCCTATCTGGGACAGGTCTACCTCCAGATGTTCCCCCGCCGTGTGGACCGCGCAGTCCTCGACAGCGCTCTGGACCCCGACCGCTTCGGCCCCGACCTGACGAACACCCAGGGGCCGGCCATGGCCGCCGCCCTGGAGAACTGGGCGGTCTGGGCGGCCCGCCGGCACGACCGTCACCGACTGGGGGCCACGGCTGCGGACGTGCTGGCCTCGGTGCGCGGCATCGGCTCGGCCGTCGACCGGGGCCCGCTGCGGGTCGGCGGTCATCAGGTGGACAGCCGGACGCTGCCCCAGGTGCTGTGGAGCGTCTCGGCCGGGGACGACGAGGCGACGTACGGCGACTTCGCCGCCATGGTCCGTGTGCTCGCCGACGCCGCACGCGGCCTCGACGTCTCCCCGACGCCTCTCCTGGAAGCGGTTTTGACCGGCCTGAGCTCCCCTGACGCCGGCGGAACCGCCGCCGCACAGACGGCGATACTGTGCGCGGACCGCGAGGCTTCCCGTGACCCCGAGACCTACTATCGCGCCATCCAGGCCCACCGCGGTGACGAGCCCGTGTTCGGCTCCTTGATCTACAACCTCACTCCCTGCTCGTTCTGGCTGGCCGCTCCCGCCGAGCCGCCCACCCGGGTCCGCAATGCCGTGCCGGTCCTGATGGTCGGCGCGGACGGCGATCCGGCGGCTGCCTACGAGGGCCAACGACACGCTCACCGGGCCCTCGCAGGGTCCCGTCTGGTCACGCTCCGCGGTGCCTTCCACCACACCGTCTACGCGGGACTCTTCGCCCCCCGGAACGCGTGCGTTGACCGTGCCGTGAACCACTACCTGATCGACGGCATCCTGCCCTCCCGGGACATGAGCTGCCGCAACCCGTAGGCCCCGGTGGGGAACGGTTCTGAGCGAGTGACCGGGCCATGACAGTTCTGTAGCAGTGGGGTCGACGTACACCAGGGCCCTGACCCCGTGCCGGCCCGAGATCCGCCGGGCCCGCAACGTGGTGGGGGCCGCCCTAGGGGGTGCGGAGCCCGGAGCGCAGGAGGGTGATGGCGCCGACCGTGTCCTCTCCGCCGTGGGCCGCCGGGTCGGCGTCCAGCCGGCGCCGCATCAGGTCCAGGTACGGGGCGATCAGCTCCGCGCTGACGCCCTGCTCCCCGGCGGTGCGCAACAGGGTGCCACTGGCCGCGACCTGCATGGCCAGGTTGGACACCACCCCCGTGGTGAGGTCCTGCGAGGTGAGCCGCTCGCCGGCGTTGCCGACGAAGAAACCCATCGCGCCCAGCCATTCGGACAGCAGCGGCGCCAGGTCGTTCGGCGCGATGTCCTCGCCCTCGATCAGCGCGTAGGCGTGCGAGATCCCGGCGAACATCCCGTACATCGCGCTCAACAGCGCCACGTCGTGCAGGGCGGCGTGACCAGGGTCCTCGCCGACGAAGCGGGCGCCGGCCGGGACCTCCAGCGCCGCCCGGTGGTCGTCGAAGAGGGCGCGGGAGCCGCTGTAGAAGACGTAGCCCCCGGCTTCGGGGACGCCGATCATCGTCGGCGTGGCCATGATCCCGCCGTCCACGAACCGGGCCCCGCGTTCCGCGGCCCAGGCGGCCCTGGCGCGGCCCTCGGCGGGGGTGCCCGTGGTGAGGTTGACCAGGTCCCGGCCGGTGAGGTCCACGTCCTCCAGGACGGAGTCGATGCTGGCGTCGTCCAGCAGGCAGAGCACGACCAGGTCGCTCGCGGCGACCGCCCCGGCGGGGTCGGCGGCGACGGTCGCGCCGTCGGCGGCGAGGGCCGTGGCCTTGGCGGCGGTGCGGTTCCAGACGGTGAGGGGGTGCCCGGCGGCGAGCCAGGTGCGGGCGAGGGCGGTGCCCATGTCGCCGAGGCCGAGCAGGGTGAGCGGACGCTTCGTCGTGTGGTTGTCGGTCATGGCGTTTAGCCTGGTGGCAGGCCGTGAGGCGCTCAAGTACGCACTTTGGGGTGGGTGGTTACCCCGAGGTGAGCGAGCAGGTGGGAGGGGTGCGCGATGGCGGTGACGCGAAGGCCCGGCGCGGATCACTGCGGGATCGCCGCGGCGATGTCCGTGATCGACGGGAAGTGGAAGGTGTCGCTCCTGTGGGAGCTGGAACAGCGGCCGCGCCGTTTCGGCGAACTGCGGCGGCTGGTCCCGGGGGTGTCGGAGAAGGTGCTCGCCGCCCAGCTGCGCGAGCTGGAGACCGACGGCATCGTCCACCGCGAGGTGTACGACGAGGTCCCGCCGCGCGTGGAGTACTCCCTGACCCCGCTCGGCCAGGACCTGAACGCGGCCCTGGAGGCGCTGGGGGAGTGGGGCGCCAAGCACCTCCTGCCCGACTCGGCATAGACCGTCCTTTACCGGGTGCCCGTACGCCGCCCGCCCTGCCCGGTTAACGACCCGCTGCTCGGCGTACCGCCGGGACGGCAGGGCCGGGTGCGGGCCGGTCGGCTCAGTCGGGTCGGCGGGCGGGCTCCGGGCCCCGCAACAGGGTCAGGAACGCGCGGAACGCCGCGGGCATGTCCACCGACTCAGGCGCCAGCAGCCATTGGTACTGCAGGCCGTCCATCACCGCCGTGAGCAGCGGGGCGGCCTGATCCGGGGTCAGACCCGAGGGGAGCCGGTCGCCGAACTCGGCGCGCAGCACCGCGGCCATCTCGGAGCGGACCTGCGCGTACCGCACGGTGAAGAACCCACGCGCCGGGTGCCCGTCGGTCACGCTCTCGCCCAGCAGGGCCGAGAAGGTCTGCACGATGCCCGGGCGCATGGCGTTGTACTCCACCAGCGACGCCAGCAGGTCCAGGCGCCAGGCCTCAGCCGAGGCGCGCGAGCCACCGCCGGTGTCCCACCGGTCGCGCTCCTCCAGGACCGCGACCAGCAGGGCCTCCTTGGTCGGGAAGTGGTGCAGCAGTCCCTGCTGGGTCAGGCCCACGCGCTCCGCCACCGCGGCCAGGGACGCGCCCCGGTAGCCGCGCTCCGCGATCACCTCGACGGCCGCGCGGACGATCTCCCCGCGCCGTTCCTCGCTCCTCGCCCTGGCCATCGCCGGTCCCTCTCCTCGCTCACAGCCGCCAGCAGGACCGTACGCCATGCGAACATCACGAATGCATCACGAACCCTACCGTTCACCAGGCATCGGGTCCACGATGGGGCGCACCGCACTCACCGCACTTGACGAGGAGGCACGGCCGTGACCGATGCCGATCAGGCCCGCGACGACCAGACCCGCGACGACCAAGCCCGCGACGACCAAGCCCGCGAAGACGCCGTGGAGGCGGCGCTCGGCAAGCTGGACCTGGACACCAAGACCCGCCTCCTGGCCGGCCAGGACATGTGGTCCCTGCCGGCCCTTCCCCAGATCGGGCTGCAGTCCCTGGTCATGTCCGACGGCCCCATCGGGGTGCGCGGCGTGCGCTGGACCGCCGACGACCCCTCCGTCGCCCTGCCGTCCCCGACGGCGCTCGCCGCCGCCTGGGACCCCGCGCTCGCCCGCCGTGCCGGCCGGCTCCTCGCCCAGGAGGCGCGCCGCAAGGGCGTCCACGTCCTCCTCGCGCCCACCGTGAACCTGCACCGCTCCCCGCTCGGCGGCCGGCACTTCGAGTGCTACTCCGAGGACCCGTACCTGACCGGGGCGGTCGGCAGCGGCTACGTGAAGGGCGTCCAGGACGGCGGCGTCGGCACCACCGTCAAGCACTTCGCCGGCAACGAGTCGGAGACCGAGCGGTTCACCGTCGACTGCGTCATCGCCCCGCGCCCGCTGCGCGAGCTGTACCTGGCCCCGTTCGAGGCCATCGTCGAGAACGCGCACCCCTGGGGCATCATGACCTCCTACAACCGGGTGAACGGCACCTCGATGACCGAGAACCGGTTGCTGGTGAACGAAGTCCTGCGCGACGAGTGGGGCTTCGACGGCTGCAACGTCTCCGACTGGATGGCGGCCCGCTCCACCACCGGCGACATCGGGGGCGGCCTCGACGTCGCCATGCCCGGACCGGCCACCGTCTACGGCCCGCCCCTCGCCGAGGCCGTCCGCGCCGGGGAGGTCCCCGAGTCCGCCGTCGACGCGGCCGTCCGCAACGTCCTGCGCCTCGCCGCCCGCGTCGGCATCCTGGAGGGCGTCCCCGCCGCCGTCGCCGAGCCGCCGTCCGGCATCGACGGCCAGGCCCTGGCCCGGGAGCTCGCCGCCCGCGGTTTCGTGCTCGTACGCAACGAGGACGGTGCCCTCCCGCTCGACGCCTCGGCCGGACGCACCGTGGCCCTCGTCGGAGCCGCCGCCCGTGACGCCCGGGTTCTCGGCGGCGGCTCCGCCACCGTCTTCCCCGAGCGGATCGTCTCCCCTCTGGACGGCCTCACGGCCGCGCTCCCGGACGGGGCCCTTACCTTCGCCGTCGGCGCCGACCCCTCCGACGAACTCGTCCCCGCCGACCAGGGCTTCGGTCTGCGGGCCGTCTGCCGCGACGCCTCCGGCGCCGTCATCGGCGAGGGCACGCTGCCGTCCGGCCAGGTCCAGTGGATCGGCGACGACCTGCCCGCGGGCGCCGCGTACGACACCCTGGCGAGCATCGAGGTCACCGGTACGTTCCTCCCGCGCGAGAGCGGGGAGCACGCCTTCGGCACCCGCGGGCTCGGCGCCTTCACCCTCGCCGTCGGCGGCGAGACCCTGTGGACCGGCGTCCAGGAGATGGGCGACGAGGCCGACCCCTTCGAGGCGTTCTTCGGCGCCCCGAGCGAGCGCGCCCGCACCACCCTCACCGAGGGGGAGCCCGTCGAGGTGTCGCTGACCTACCAGGTCCCCGACATGGCCGCGCTGCCCCTCAAGGCGATCATGTTCTCACTGCTCCACCTCGGCCCGCGGCGCGACGCCGACGCGCTCATCGCCGAGGCCGTGGCGGCCGCGCGCGCCGCGGACACCGCCGTCGTGGTCGTCGCCACCACCGAGCGCGTGGAGTCCGAGGGCTTCGACCGCCGCGACCTGTCCCTCCCCGGCCGCCAGGACGACCTGGTCCGCGCCGTCGCCGCCGCCAACCCGAACACCGTGGTCGTCGTCAACGCGGGTTCCCCGGTGGAGCTCCCGTGGCGCGAGGACGTGGCCGCGGTCCTGCTGACCTGGTTCCCGGGCCAGGAGGGCGGGGCCGCGCTGGCCGACGTGCTCCTGGGCGCCGCGGAGCCCGGCGGGCGGCTCCCCACCACCTGGCCGGCCCGGTTCGCCGACGCGCCCGTCACCGAGGTGCTGCCCGCCGACGGCCGCCTGGAGTACCGCGAGGGACTCTTCGTCGGCTACCGGGCGTACGAGAAGGAGGGCATCGCCCCCGCCTACCCCTTCGGGCACGGCCTCGGCTACACGGACTGGGCGTACGAGTCGCTGGAGGCCACCGCCGACACGGTCCGGGTCCGCGTCACGAACACCGGCGCCCGGCCCGGCCGCGAGGTCGTCCAGATCTACCTGGCGCCCCGGGACGGCACGGACGACGGCGCCCGGAGCGCGGCCGTGGAGCGGCCGGCGAGCTGGCTGGCCGCCTTCGCGGGGGTCGAGGCGGGTCCCGGCGAGAGCGTCGAGGTCGAGATCGGCCTGCCCGCCCGGGCCTTCGAGGTCTGGGACGAGACCGCCCGCGGCTGGCAGCGGATCGGCGGCGCCTACGAGGTCCGGGCGAGCCACGCCCACGGCGACACCCGGCTGACGGCCGTGCTCGACCTCGCATGACGCGCCGGCGCGACACGCCCTAGTCCGGATCGGCCGGAACACACCCGAGAACCGGACCGGGAGCGGGCCCTGACACCCGCTCCCGGTCCCTCCGCGTCAGCGCGGCGGCTCGGCCGCCGTGACCTGGCGGTGCGCCAGTTCCGCGAGCCGCGCCTGTCCCTCCCGCCCCGGGTGGAACCAGTCCCAGCGGCTCAACTGCTGGGCGTCGAAGGGGTACTGGAACACCGCCCCGCCGTCGTAGCGGCACAGCGGGTCCTTCGCGCAGACCTCGCGCAGCACCTCGTTGTACTCGACCACCCGCGCCCGCACCTGCTCGCGCCGGGCGGTCGCCCCCGCGGCCCCCGACAGGGGGTCGGCGAGCATCGACTGACAGATCCCGAGCTTCCAGACCTGGCGGACCATCGGGAGGTCCTTGCCCTGCTCCCACAGCCGCTGGAGGTCCGGCACGCTGGAGACGTACACCTGGGAGTCGGGCGAAGCGGCCCGCAGCCCGCCGAGCGCCTGCTCGAAACCGGACCGGAAATCCGCCACCGACGTCATCGAGGAAACCGTCGGACGGCAGGCGTCGTTGGAACCCACCATCACCGTGACCAGGCCGGGCTTGTGTGCGGCGGCCTCGGCGAGCTGTCCCGGCAGGTCCGCCATCCGGGAGCCCGTCACCGCGTGGTTCCAGCTGCGGGTGGGCGCCTGCGCCTCCCCGAGCAGCCGGGTGGCCAGCGAGCGGACCGCGGGGTCGTTCCCGGTGGCCCAGGACACCTCCGGGCAGTCGGCCAGGACCGAACAGGCGTCGAAACCGCGCGTGATGGAGTCGCCCACGGCCGCGATCGAGGCGGGCGCCGTGTTCCAGCGCGGCGCGGACTGCGCCCCCCGCTCGCCCCCGCCCCCCGACCCGCCCGGGCCGCACCCGGTCGCCATCCCGCCCAGCAGGACCACCACCGCTCCCGCGAGGGTCCGGCGCGCGCGGCGGCGCGGAGCGGTGGTGCGCATGGGTGGGTCCCTCCTCGTCGCCCCCGGTTCCCCCGGGACGTCCTGCTGAGTGAATGCTCTGTGATGGCCGGCCTTGGAGCGACCGTACGTCACACCGGGACCCCTGACGCACGGTAGCTTTTTCCCGTGGCGTTTCGGCCGCAGGTTCCGTAGCGCAATGTCAAAAAAATTCCGTTACATTACATCACGTCACATACTGTCCGTTTTCTGGAGTTTTATTCCCGACCTCGTCCCACACTGGAGGTCCCGGTGACGACACGTGGAGTTCTGTACGTGCATTCCGCGCCGCGCGCGCTCTGCCCGCACGTGGAATGGGCTGTTGCGGGTGTGCTCGGGGTGCGGGTGAACCTCGACTGGATCAGGCAGCCCGCCTCCCCCGGCACCTGGAGGGCCGAGTTCTCCTGGCGGGCCGAACCCGGCACCGCCTCGAAACTCGCCTCCGCCCTGCGCGGCTGGCACCTGCTGCGCTTCGAGGTGACCGCGGAACCCTGTCCGACCGCCGAGGGCGAGCGCTACAGCTCCACCCCGGAGCTCGGCATCTTCCACGCCGTCACCGGCATGCACGGGGACATCCTGATCCCCGAGGACCGGCTGCGCGCCGCCCTCGCCCGCTCCGCCCTCGGCGAGACCGACCTGGAGGCCGAGATCGCCAAGCTGCTCGGCAAGCCCTGGGACGACGAACTGGAGCCCTTCCGGTACGCGGGCGAGGGCGCGCCGGTCCGCTGGCTCCACCAGGTCGTCTAGGCCGTCTCCCTCGCCCGGACGTACCGGCAGGGACGGCCCGGCCCCGACACGCGCAGGGCCCGCCCGGGACACCGGGCGGGCCCTGCCTGTTCGGCCGTGCTAGACGGAGCGGAACGCCAGGGTGACGTTGTGCCCGCCGAAGCCGAAGGAGTTGTTGATCGCGGAGATCGGGCCGTCGGCCGGCAGCTTGCGCGGCTCGCCGCGCACGATGTCCGCGTCGATGTCGTCGTCCAGATCGTCGATGTTGATCGTCGGCGGGGCCAGCCGGTTGTACAACGCCAGCACGGTCGCGACGGTCTCGATGCCGCCCGCACCGCCCAGCAGGTGGCCGGTCATCGACTTGGTGGCGGAGATCGCGATGTGGTCGAGGTCGTCGCCCAGCACCTTGCGCAGCGCCTTCAGCTCGGCCGTGTCGCCCTGCGGGGTGGACGTGGCGTGCGCGTTCAGGTGGACCAGCTCGGACGGGTCCAGGCCCGTGTTGTCGAGCAGGTTCTGCACCGCGGCCGCGACACCGCGGCCGGTCGGCTCCGGCTGCGCGATGTGGTGGCTGTCCGCGGACAGGCCCTGGCCCAGTACCTCGCAGTAGACCCGGGCGCCGCGCGCGGCGGCGTGCTCGGCGGACTCCAGGATCACGACGCCCGCGCCCTCGCCGAGGACGAAGCCGTCACGGCCCTTGTCGTACGGGCGGGAGGCCTGCTCGGGGTGCTCGTTGTTCTTGGACATCGCCATCATGTTGGCGAACGCGGCGATCGGCAGCGGGTGGATCGCCGCCTCGGTACCACCGGCGACGACCACGTCGGCACGGCCGGTACGGATCATCTCGACGGCGTAGCCGATCGCCTCGGCGCCGGAGGCGCAGGCGCTGACCGGGGTGTGCACGCCCGCCCGGGCGTTGACCTCCAGGCCGACGTTGGCCGACGGGCCGTTCGGCATGAGCATGGGAACGGTGTGCGGCGAAACCCGGCGCACGCCCTTCTCCTTGAGCACGTCGTACTGGTCGAGCAGGGTCGTGACACCGCCGATGCCGGACGCGATCACGGTCCCCAGGCGCTCGGGTGCGACGGTCGGGCCGGCGGCGTCGCCGTCCGCGGCCTCGGTGCCCGCCGGGGCGGTGTAACCGGCGTCGGCCCACGCCTCGCGGGCCGCGATGACGGCGAACTGCGCCGAGCGGTCCAGCTTGCGGGCCAGCGGCCGGGGCAGGACCTCACTCGGTTCCACGGCGGCACGGGCGGCGATACGGACCGGGAGCTCGGCGAAGCGCTCGCCCTCCAGGGGCTTTACGCCGGAACGGCCGGCGAGCAGACCTTCCCAGGTCGAAGCGCTGTCGCCACCCAGCGGAGTGGTTGCGCCGATACCGGTGACGACCACGGTGCGATTGGTCGGGCTCACAGGAATTCTTTCTCCACGTCTCAGGGGGTGCTGAATTGTCACGGCGCCACCGCCAGGTGGCGACAAACGCTCGTCAGGCTCAGGCCTGGTGCTTCAGGATGTAGTCGGCGGCGTCGCCGACCGTCTTGAGGTTCTTGACGTCCTCGTCCGGGATCTTCACGTCGAAGCGCTCTTCGGCGGCGACGACGACCTCGACCATGGACAGGGAGTCGACGTCGAGGTCGTCGGTGAACGACTTCTCGATGGCGACGTCCTCGGTGGGGATGCCGGCGATCTCGTTGACGATCTCCGCGAGGCCTTCGACGATTTCTTCCTGGGTGGCGGCCATGTGGCGCTCCTTCTCTCAGTAACTGGGTGTCAGGACCGGAATGCGCATCCCGGTCCTAGGGGAGGGTAACGACCGTCGCGGCGTAGACGAGTCCCGCCCCGAAGCCGATGACGAGCGCGGTGTCGCCGCTCTTCGCCGCTCCGGTCGCCAGGAGCCGCTCCATAGCGAGCGGGATCGAGGCGGCCGAGGTGTTGCCGGTGGTCTCCACGTCACGGGCGACCGTGACGTGCTCCGGCAGCTTCAGAGTCTTCACCATCGAGTCGATGATCCGCATGTTTGCCTGGTGCGGGATGAAGACGTCCAGGTCGTCCGCGGCGATTCCGGCGGCGTCGAGCGCCTGCTGGGCCACCTTGGCCATCTCGAAGACGGCCCAGCGGAAGACCGCCTGGCCCTCCTGCGTGATGGCCGGAAACTTCTCGCCGCCGTCCTTGCCGAGGTACTCGTCCCACGGCACGGTCTGCTTGATGGTGTCGGACTTGTCGCCCTCCGAACCCCACACCGTGGGGCCGATGGCCGGCTCGTCCGAGGGGCCGACGACCACGGCACCGGCGCCGTCGCCGAACAGGAAGGCCGTCGCGCGGTCCTCCAGGTCGGTCAGGTCCGAGAGCCGCTCCACGCCGATGACGAGGACGTACCGCGCCGACCCCTCCACCACCAGGCCCTTGGCCAGGGTCAGGCCGTAGCCGAAGCCGGCGCAGCCCGCGGAGATGTCGAACGCGGCGGGCTTGTCCGCGCCGATCCGGTGCGCGATCTCCGTCGCGATCGCCGGGGTCTGCTTGAAGTGCGAGACCGTCGAGACGATCACCGCCCCGATCTGGTCGGGGGAGACACCGGCGTCGGCCAGGGCCTTGCCCGAGGCCTCCACCGACATCGCGGCGACGGTCTCCTGGGGCGAGGCCCAGTGCCGCGTCGCGATGCCCGAGCGGGAGCGGATCCACTCGTCGGACGAGTCGATCGTCTCCAGGATGACCTCGTTGGGCACCACGCGGGTCGGGCGGTAGCCGCCGACCCCGAGGATGCGGGCGTACGGGGAGCCCTTGGCCGGCTTGATCTTGGACATGCTGTGTGGGCTCCTTCTCTCAGACCGACTGCTCGGCGACGAGCGCCGCGGCCTTGTCGAGATCGTCCGGGGTCTTCAGAGCCACGCTCGGCACACCCTTGAGCGCGCGCTTGGCCAGACCCGTCAGCGTGCCGCCGGGGCACAGTTCGACGATCCCGGTGACGCCCAGCTCGGCGAACGTCTCCATGCACAGGTCCCAGCGGACCGGGTTGGCGACCTGGCCGACCAGGCGGGCGACGACGTCGGCGCCCTTGGTGACGACGAGGCCGTCCTTGTTCGACACGTACGTCAGCGCCGGGTCCGCCGGGGAGAGGGCCTCGGAGGCCTTCGCCAGCGTGGCGACCGCGGGAGTCATGTGGTGCGTGTGGAAGGCGCCCGCGACCTTGAGGGCGACGACCTTCATGGAGCCTTCGGGCTTCTCCGCCACCAAGGCGGCGATCTGCTCCGTGGTGCCGGCGGCCACGATCTGGCCCGCGCCGTTGATGTTGGCCGGGGTCAGGCCCAGCTTCTCCAGGTGGGCGACGACCACGTCCTGGTCGCCGCCGAGGACCGCGGCCATGCCGGTCTCGGTGACGGCGGAGGCCTCGGCCATCGCCAGTCCGCGGGTGCGGACCAGCTGCAGCGCGTCCGTCTCGGACAGCACGCCCGCGTACGCGGCGGCGGTGATCTCGCCGACGCTGTGCCCCGCGACGGCACCGAAGGCCGTACGGGAGCCGAGTGCCTCGGCGGACAGCAGACCCGCGGCGACGAGCAGCGGCTGGGCCACGGCCGTGTCGCGGATCTCGTCGGCGTCGGCGTTCGTGCCGTAGTGGGCAAGGTCGAGCCCGATGGCGTCCGACCAGGCGGCGACGCGGTCAGCGGCACCGGGCAGGTCGAGCCAGGGAGTCAGGAAGCCGGGCGTCTGAGCGCCTTGGCCGGGAGCGACGAGTACGAGCACCCTCACACTCTCTCTTGTTGGAGGCCTCCGCCGCCCGTGGGGACAGGGACGAAGAACCGTCGGGGTAATTGTTGATGTCCGACAAAAGTCTAGGACTGAAGATCGCCGTCGGCCAGACGCCCGAGGATCAGGGCGATCCGCAAGGTGAACGCGGAACGGACATCGGAGGGTGACCAGCCGGTGACATCGGTCACACGTCGGAGCCGGTAGCGCACCGTGTTGGGGTGCACGAACAGCATCCGGGCCGCCCCTTCCAGACTGCTCGCCTGCTCCAGATAGACGCTCAGCGTCTCCAGCAGCGCCGACCCGGCCTCCTCCAGCGGTCTGTAGATCTCCTCCACCAACTGCTCGCGCGCAGCGGGATCGGAGGCGATCGCCCGCTCTGGAAGGAGATCGTCCGCCAGGACCGGGCGCGGGGCGTCCTGCCACGCCGTGCAGGCCTTCAGTCCGGCCGCCGCGGCCTGCGCGGACTTCGTCGCGTTCAGCAGGTCGGGCACCACCGGACCGGCCACGACCGGACCGGCCGCGAACGGGCCGATCAGGGACTTAGCGACCTTCATCGGGTTGTCGCTGCCGCCCGCGATGACGACCAGCCGGTCGCCGAGGACGCCCGTGAGGACCTGGAGCTTGTGGTGGCGGGCCGCGCGCCGGATCGCCTCGACGGTCAGCTCGCTGTCGCCCTCCGGAGCGGTACCGAGGACCACGCACACGTGCTCGGGCGAGTTCCAGCCCAGCGCCGCCGCCCGCGACAGCGCGCCCTCGTCGGCCTCCCCGGACAGCACCGCGTTGACCACGAGGGACTCCAGCCGGGCGTCCCAGGCCCCGCGCGCCTCGGCGGCCTGCGCGTACACCTGGGCGGTCGCGAAGGCGATCTCCCGGGCGTACACCAGCAGCGCCTCGCGCAGGATCGACTCGTCGCCCGGGGCGGCCACCTCCTCGATCGCGGTCTCCATGACCTCGATCGTGGTGCGGACCATCTCGACGGTCTGGCGCAGCGTGATCGCCCGGGTCAGCTCGCGGGGAGCCGTCCCGAACACGTCGGTGGAGATCGCCTGAGGGGTCTCCGGGTGCCGGAACCACTCGGTGAACGCGGCGATGCCGGCCTGCGCCACCAAGCCGATCCACGACCGGTTCTCCGGGGGCATCGCCCGGTACCACGGCAGGGTCTCGTCCATCCGCGCGATCGCGTCGGCCGCCAGCCGGCCGGAGGACTTCTCCAGCCGCCGCAGGGTCGCGACGTGCGGATGGGCGGGCACGGGATGCGCGGGATGGGTCGCGGGGGAATGCTCACGTTCGGGTTGGGGCACGTGACAAGACTGCCCTATCGGCGAGGCCGGGCGGAGTCCGGTCCCGCGCCGCCCCCGCGCCCGGGGCTACGGTGGCCTCCATGATTGATGTACGCCGCGGCCCCGACCGGTACGAGGGCGGGGACGTGCCCGCCGGGATCACCACCCGGCACGCCTTCTCCTTCGGATCCTTCTACGACCCGGACAACCTGCGCTTCGGCCCCGTCCTGGCCTGCAACGAGGAGACCCTCGCGCCGGGCGCCGGTTTCGACGAGCACCCGCACAGCCACACCGAGATCGTGACCTGGGTGGTCGAGGGCGAGCTCACCCACCAGGACACCACCGGCGAGAAGGCCCTGGTCGGGCCCGGGGACGTACAACGGCTGAGCGCCGGATCCGGGGTCCGGCACGCGGAGCGCAACGACGGCGGGGGGCGGCTGCGCTTCGTGCAGCTCTGGCTCGCGCCGCTCGCCGCGGGCGGAGCTCCCTCCTACGAGGTGCTCCGGGGCCTCGCCGACGGGACCCCGTACGCGATCCCCGCGGCCGGCGCCGTCCTGCACGTCCGGCGGCCGGGCGCGGGCGAGCGGGTGACCATACCGGCGGCGGAGCGGGTCTACGTGCACGTGGTGCGCGGGGACCTGCGCCTCGACGGCGAGGAGCTGGGTCCCGGGGACTCGGTGCGGATCACCGCGGAGAAGGGCCTGGAGGTCACCGCCGGGTCCCCGGGGGAACTGCTGATCCTGGAACTGCCCTAGCCGCGGGCGGCGGCGAGTTCGGCGAGGACCGCGTCGGTGAACGGGGTCCAGGCCGACACGGCCCACGGTCCGAAGGCGCGGTCGGTCAGCGCCACGCACGCGGCGCCCGCGTCCGGGTCCACCCACAGGAAGGTGCCGGACTGGCCGAAGTGTCCGAAGGTGCGGGGCGAGGAGGTGGTGCCCGTCCAGTGCGGGGACTTCCCGTCGCGGATCTCCAGGCCGAGGCCCCAGTCGTTGGGGGACTGGTGCCCGTAACCGGGCAGGACGCCCTTGAGCCCCGGGTGGACCACGGAGGTGGCCGCGGCGACCGTGCGGACGTCCAGCAGCCGGGGGGCCTGAAGCTCCGCCGCGAACCGGACGAGGTCGGAAACGGTGGAGACGCCGTCCTTGGCGGGCGAGCCCTCCAGGGTGCTCGACGCCATGCCCAGCGGCTCGAAGACCGCCTCGTGCAGGTACTGCGCGAAGGGGATGCCGGTGGCCTTCGCGATGTGGTCGCCGAGCACCTCGAAGCCCGCGTTGGAGTACAGCCGGCGCTGTCCGGGCGGTGCCGTCGCGCGGTGCTCGTCGAAGGCCAGGCCGCTGGTGTGCGCGAGCAGGTGACGGACCGTCGAACCCTCGGGGCCGGCCGGCTCGTCCAGCTCCACCGCCCCCTCCTCGTACGCCACCAGTGCGGCGTACGCGGCGAGCGGCTTGGTCACCGAGGCCAGGGGGAAGCGGTGGTCGAGGGGGCCCTGCGACCCGGCCGTGCTCCCGTCGGCCCGTACGACGGCCGCCGCGGCGGTCGCCACCGGCCAGCTTTCGATGATCCGCAGGCTTTCCATGCTGTTCACGGCCTCCACGCTCTCCATGCGGCCGAGCCTACTTGCTTCGAGTGCACTCCAAGGTTTTAGCGTGGAGGCATGAGCCAGAGCCTGACGCAGACGCGGTACACGATCAGCGAGGTCGAGGCGCGGACCGGTCTGACCCAGCACACGCTGCGCTGGTACGAGCGGATCGGCCTGATGCCGCACGTGGACCGCTCCCACTCGGGCCAGCGGCGCTTCAGCGACAAGGACCTCGACTGGCTGGCCTTCGTGGGCAAGCTGCGCGCCACCGGGATGTCGGTGGCGGACATGGTCCGGTACGCCGGGCTGGTCCGCGAGGGCGGGCACACGGTCGACGAACGGCGCGAGCTGCTGGAGCGGACGCGGCGCGAGGTGCGGACCCGGATCACGGAGCTGACGGACGCGCTCGCGGTACTGGACTACAAGATCGACCTCTACGCGGCGAAGCCGGCCCCGCACCACGCGGCGCCGGCGGACTCCGCTTCTACGACGGCGACTTCGGTGAACGCGGTCGCGGGGAAGGTACGGCCATGACGGAGCACGGCACCACCATCGACCGGGTCGCACTCGGCAAGGGGGGCCCGCAGGTCGGCGTGCAGGGCCTCGGCTGCATGGGCATGAGCGAGTTCTACGGAGACACCGACGAGGCGGCGGCCCGGGCGACCCTGGAGGCGGCGCTGGACGCTGGCGTCACCCTCGTGGACACCGCGGACGTGTACGGCCGCGGGCGCAACGAGGAGTTCCTCGCGCCGTTCGTCGCCGCGCACCGGGACGGGATCACCCTGGCGACCAAGTTCGCCATAGAGCGCACCGACGACCCGCACTTCCGGGGCATCCGCAACGACCGGGCGTACGTGCGCCGGGCCGTCGAGGACAGCCTGCGCCGGCTCGGGGTGGACGTCATCGACCTGTACTACATGCACCGCCGTGACCCGGCCGTGCCGCTCGCCGAGTCGGTGGGCGCCATGGCGGAACTGGTCCGCGAGGGCAAGGTGCGCCACCTCGGCCTCAGCGAGGTCACCGGCGCGGAGCTGCGCGAGGCGTACGCCGTGCACCCGATCGCGGCGCTCCAGTCCGAGTGGTCGCTGTTCAGCCGGGACGTGGAGCGCAGTGCGGTCGGCGCCGCGGCCGAGCTGGGCGTGGCCTTCGTCCCGTACTCCCCGCTCGGGCGCGGGTTCCTCACCGGCGCCTTCGCCGACGCGGGCACGGACCTGCCGGCGGGCGACTTCCGCGCGCACCAGCCCCGGTTCACCGGCGACAACGCGAAGGCCAACGCGGAACTGCTGGCCCCCGTACGGGAGATCGCCCGGGAGCACGGCGCCACCCCGGCGCAGATCGCTCTGGCCTGGGTGCAGCAGCGGGCGGCCGTGCACGGGCTGACCGTGGTGCCGATCCCGGGCACCCGCAAGCCGGAACGGCTCGCGGAGAACGCGGCGGCGACGCGGATCACCCTGACGGAGGCGGAGCTGGCGCTGCTGGAGCCGATCGCCGGCCGGGTCGCGGGGGACCGCTACCCGGACATGAGCTCCACCTCGGCGGCCCGCGAGGGCTGAGCGGCCCCGAAAGACACGGCCTACCGGCACTCGGCCGCGAACCGCTCCCGCAGCGCCGCGTACTCGGCGTCCGTCAGCAGGCCCGCGCCGTACAGCTCGCTCAGGTGGCGCAGCCGGTCGTCGCCGCCCGAGCGGGCCCGGGGCACCGAGGCGACCGGGGTGCGGCCGGGCAGGGCGGCGAGGACGGCCGCGGCGAACGGCAGCGACTCGTGCACCGCCCCGCAGCCCACGCCGAAGACGGCCGCGGCGAGGTCGTGGTCGGGGCGGGGGTCGCCGACGGCGTCCCGCAGGAGCAGCCGCAGGTGGCCGCCCGAGCCGCTCGGGGACACCCACTCGACCCCGGAGAGGGCCGCCAGCGGGTAGCGCTGGTCGCCCGCCTTCCACTTGGTGCCGGTGGCGCCCGTACGGGACCACTGGAAGGTCACCGCCGAACCGTCGAAGCCGACCCGCGCGTCGTACGCCTTCAGCTGTAGCGGGGGCTGCGCCGCGCCGACCAGGAACTCCCCGGAGGGCTCGTCGGGACCGAGGCGGGCGCGCAGGGCGTCGGCGAAGGCCTCGGCGTGCGCCGCCCGGTCGGCGGGCAGCACCAGCCGGTAGGGGTCGCAGGACTCCCGCACCTGCCCGTCGGCGGCCTCCATCAGCGGATCGGCGCCCGGCCGGGGGAGGGCGCGCAGAACCACCGTGTTCCGCTTCCCCGCGGTCACGGTCAGCCCGGACACCGCTTCGAGGGGGACCCGGCGCGAGCCGAGGGCCTGCCAGAGCCTCGGCGCCCTGATTCCCCGTGCGAAGCGGATGAGCACCGAGTCCGAGTCGAACTCCCAGACGGCATGGTTTCCGGCCAGTACGTCACCCATGCGGGCCATCGTAGAGGGAGGTGCCCCTGCGCGTCCCCCTCCGTGCGGGGTCCGTTTCGCCGGGCCTCTACGCGCGTCAGTCCTGCGCTTCCCCGGAAATTCCGCTCCGGCAGGCGTCGTCCCCGGTCGCGCAGACAACGGAACCGAACGCGCCGGTTCCGATCTTCGCGAAGTTCTCGACGGAGCCCGTACCTGGCGCGAAATAACCGGTGTGGGTCCTGGCCCCGGCCGAGGACAGCAGCCGCGCGCCGAACTCCGGGGACACGGGGTCGGCCCCGTGGCCCAGCCCGCCGAACTCCAGGTGCGGCACGTCCGCGATCCAGTCGTCCTCGTCGCGGGTCGCCCACACCCGGGCCGAGGTGCGCAGCCCCTCGACGTTCTCCGCCCGCATCCCGGGGCTCCCCAGCACCACCACGTCGGTGACCCGGCGCGGCAGCGCGTGCGCGGCGACCCCGCACACCACCGACCCGTAGCTGTGGCAGAACAGCGCCACGCTCGCGTTCCCGGGCAGCGTCCCGGTCAGCGCGTTGAGCCGGACGGCGCCGTCCACGGCCATCCGTCCGGTGGCGGCGTCCACGCCGACCCCGGTCGGCGCGGTGTAGCCGGCCCAGGCGATGACCGCGGTGCGGCTGCCGGGCGCGGCGGCGCGCTGGCTCTCGTACAGGGACTCGGCCATGCCGACGGGGGCGGTGAACCGGCGCTGGGTGCGCTCGAAGGTGATCAGGTCCGTGTCGACGCCCGGGACGACCACCGAGACCCGGCGGGCCCGGTCGAGGTCGCCGAAGACCTCCGCCACGCGGCCGCCACCGGTGGGGTCGAACGAGAGGATCTGACGGCCGGACCCGGCGAGCGAGGCGAACCGGTGCGCGCGGCGGGCGGCCGCGGCCCGGTCGGCCGGGGTGAGCGCGACGTCACGGCCGCGCGCGGTCTCGACGCGCTCCGCCTGGGCGAGGCCGTGCCGGTTGGCCTGGTAGCGGACGCCCGTGGGCACCCCGCCGAGGTTGCCGACCACCAAGGGGTAGCCCTCGGCCAGCCGGGCCCGCTGGGATCGGTCCAGGCCGGCGAAGAAGCGGGCGACCGTCCGTGCGGGCGCGTCGGCGGACGGCACGGGGCGTCCGTCGATCCGGGCCTGCGCCCAGGCGGCGAGGGCCGCGGCCCGCAGCGGGGTGCCGCCCTCGGGGCGGTGGACCGCGGTCCAGCCCGTGGCGGCCAGCATGACGAAGACGACCGCCAGCGCGAGCAGGATGCGCAGGGCGGCGGGGCGCGGGTCGGCGCCTGGGGCGGCGGGGAGGGCGGGGCCGGGCAGTTCCACTGCGACCAGCGTAGGAGAACCCCCGCGGCTACGGCGTGCGGGGTGACGGGATTCACGGCCGTCCGTGGCATGGATGCGGGCGGGCGGGGCAAGTGATCCGGTCAGGCCGGGGCCCCGGGCGGTGCGGCCCGCCAGTCGGCGGCCAGGGCCGGGCCGATCTGGTCGAGGTACGCCTCGGTCATCCGGCGGATCGCGGCCACACTGACGTCCTCGCCCTGGCCCCACAGCCGCCCGGTCACCCGCATCACGCCGGAGAACGCGGCGACGGCGACCCGGGGCCGCGGGTCTACGTCCACGTCGAGGCCCTCGCGTTCGGCGATCAGCCGGGAGATCCGCTCCTCCAGTTCGGTCGATCGGCGCAGGTGCACGGCGAGGAGGGCCGGGGTGGACTCGATCAGCCGGTAGCTGCGCATGTAGAGCTCGAGCGGGACCACGTCGGAGAGGGCCTCATCGACGCTGTCCCAGGCGGCGAGCACGGCGGCCCGCATCGCCCGCAGGGGCCCCTCGGCGGCCGGGCGGGCGCGGAGCTCGGCGACGAAGTGGGACTCGACGAGGTCCTGCACCGCGAAGACGGCCTCCTCCTTGTTGGCGAAGTACCGGAAGAAGGTGCGCTGGGAGACGTCCACCGCTTCGGCGATCTCGTCCACGGTCGTCCGCTCGTACCCCTGGGAGACGAAGAGCAGGAGGGCGGCGCGCAGCAGCGCGTCCCGGGTGCGCCGCTTCTTCCGTTCGCGCAGCCCGGCCGCGGGGGTGGGCGACGGCCGCTCGTCGGTCATCACCGAGGGTCCCCTTTCGCAGCTGGTCCGGCGCCGATCTGACGCTGAGTGAGCGGTCAGCGTACCTGTGACGGACCTGACAGTTACCGTCTGGTGAAGCCGTCTGTGAAGTGTCAGCCGCTGTCATTAGCCTGCTCGCATGACTAGTCAGATCACCGTCGACGACCAGGTGCCCGCCAAGGAACCAGGATCGGCGCCGGCCCCCACCGGGCTGCGCGGCCACCCCTGGCTGACCCTCTTCGCCGTCGCGATCGGCGTCATGATGGTCACCCTGGACGGCACGATCGTCGCCGTCGCCAACCCCGCGATCCAGCAGGACCTCGGCGCCTCGCTCGCCGAGGTGCAGTGGATCACCAACGGCTACCTCCTCGCCCTCGCGGTCTCCCTGATCACCGCGGGCAAGCTCGGCGACCGCTTCGGCCACCGCCAGACGTTCCTCATCGGCATCGCCGGCTTCGCGGTCTCCTCCGCCGCGATCGGGCTGTCCACCGGGGTCGAGCTGGTCATCGGCTTCCGTGTCGCCCAGGGCCTCTTCGGCGCGCTGCTGATGCCCGCCGCGCTCGGACTGCTGCGCGCCACCTTCCCCGCCGAGAAGCTGAACATGGCCATCGGCATCTGGGGCATGGTCATCGGCGCCTCCACGGCGGCCGGCCCCATCGTCGGCGGCCTGCTCGTCGAGCACGTCAGCTGGCAGTCCGTCTTCTTCGTCAACGTGCCCGTCGGCATCGTCGCCCTGCTCTTCGGACTGTTCATCCTGGTCGACCACCGGGCCGCGAAGGCCCCGCGCTCGTTCGACATCCTCGGCATCCTGCTGCTGTCGGGCGCGATGTTCTCCCTCGTCTGGGCCCTGATCAAGGCTGCCGAGTGGGGCTGGGGCGACTACAAGACCCTGCTCTTCCTCGGCGCCGCGGTGCTCGGCTTCGCCCTCTTCACGCTCTGGGAGGGCCGGGTCCGCGAACCGCTCATCCCGCTGGGCATGTTCCGCTCCCTGCCGCTGTCCGCGGGCACCGTGCTGATGGTGCTGATGGCGTTCGCCTTCATGGGCGGCCTGTTCTTCGTCACCTTCTACCTGCAGAACGTGCACGGCATGAGCCCGGTCGACAGCGGTCTGCACCTGCTCCCGCTCACCGGCATGATGATCATCGGTTCGCCGCTGGCCGGCGTCGCCATCACCAGGGTCGGCCCGCGCATCCCGCTCGTCGCCGGCATGGTCGCCACCGCCGCCGCCTGCTTCGGGATGGCGCAGCTCACCCCGGACACCGGCACCGCGGTCATGTCCCTCTGGTTCGCCCTGCTCGGCCTCGGCCTCGCGCCGGTCATGGTCGGCGCCACCGAGGTCATCGTCGGCAACGCCCCGCTGGAGCTGTCCGGCGTCGCCGGAGGCCTCCAGCAGGCCGCCATGCAGGTCGGCGGCAGCCTCGGCACCGCGGTCCTCGGAGCGGTCATGGCCGGCACCGTCGGCAACTCGTTCGGGGACAACTGGCGGGCCGCGGAACTGCCCCCGCTCACCCCCGAGCAGACGGAGCTCGCCGAGCGCGGCATCCAGGTGGGCATCGCGCCCGTACCGCCCGGCGCCCCCGAGGCCGTCGCGCAGGCGATCACCAGGGTCGCGCACGACACGTTCGTGGACGGCATGGGCACGGCCTTCACCGTCGCCGGGGTCGTCGCGGTCCTCGCCGCCGCCGTCGCCTGCTTCACCAAGCGCGGCGAGAACGCCGTCGAGGGGGCGGGTGCGGCCCACGTCTGACGGCCCGCACCCGATGCCCCGCAGGCGTCAACCCCGTACGCGCGACAGCCCCGCCGGAGGTACCCGGCGGGGCTGTCGCCTATCCGGGTGGACCCGGCTCCGGCCCCTTCCGTCCGCACGTCACCGCAGGTCAGCGTGGTGTCGACGGCGCTCCGGAACAGTCCGGGGCGCATCGCGTCCACAAGGAGTTGACCCGTCATGCGTACGTGTAACAGCCCGCGCGGCACCACCGTCCTGGCCGCCGCCGTCCTCGCCTTCACCGCGTTCGTCCCGAGCGTCGCGCCCACCGCCCAGGCCGCCACCACCCACCCGGCCGCCGCCCAGGCCGCCACCAGCCACGTGGCCGCCGCCGCCCCGGCCCGCACCGTGCCGGGGCGTCCCGCCGCCGGGCCGGCGCCCGCCGCGCTCGGCACCTGCGCCGCCGGCCAGCTGTGCCTGTGGGCGAAACCGGAGTTCAAGGGCGTCCGGCACGTCCACGAGCTCAGCACCCTCGACATCAACAGCTGCACGGCCCTGCCCGCCGGCAAGAGCGCCCAGGCCCTCGCCAACCGGACGGGCCGACCGGTGACCACGTACCAGTCGGCCGAGTGCGCGGAGACCGGCGAGTTCCAGACCTATCCGGGCGACGGGGTCTGGCTGCCCCAATCGCCCTACCAGGTGAGGGCCTTCAAGGTGTGGGAGCACTAGACCGCACGGCCGCGGCGGCGCCCGGTGCCGCGGCCGGGACCCGGGCCGCGGCACCCGGGTCCGGAGCCGGCCCGCCCAGCCGGGCGACCTCCGCGCGCAGCGCCCGTACCTCCGCGGCCAGTTCCGCGATCGCGGCGGTCTGCTCCCGCTCCGCCCGGTCGTCGCGCTCGAAGCGGGAGATGAACCAGGCCGCGATGTTGGCGGTGACCACCCCCAGCAGCGCGATCCCCGACAGCATCAGCCCCACCGCCAGCAGCCGGCCCAGACCGGTCGTGGGGGAGTGGTCGCCGTACCCGACCGTCGTCATGGTGGTGACCGACCACCACAGGGCGTCACCCAGGTTCCTGATGTTGCCGCCGGGAGCGTCCCGCTCCACGCTCAGCACCGCCAGCGACCCGAACATCAGCAGTCCGACCACCGCCCCCGCCACGTACGTGGTCAGCCGGATCTGCGGAGCCATCCGGGCCCGCCGCCCCACCAGCAGCAGCGTGGACACCAGCCGCAGCAGCCGCAACGGCTGGATCATCGGCAGCAGGACCGCCGCCAGGTCCATCCAGTGCGTCCGGACGAAGGCCTTGCGGGCGGGCGACAGGCTCAGCCGGACGAGGTAGTCGCAGGCGAAGGCCGACCACACCACCCACTCGGTGACCAGGCACGCCCGGTGCACGACCGGCGACGCGTCCGGTGCCACGATCGGCACGGCGTACGCGACGGCGAAGCCCACGGCGAGGACGAGCAGCGGAGTCTGGCTCCGCTGCTCCCACAGCACCTGGCGGGAGAGTTGCTTCATGTGGAGCATCGTAAGGACCCCATAAAGCCGAGACGGCCCCCGGGGGAGTCCCCGGGGGCCGTCCTCAGCAGTTCCGCGTCGACCGCGACCGCGATCGCGACCGTCGCCGTCGCCGTCGCACCGCAGCCGTCAGGCGTCGCCGCCCGCCGCGCCCGGCTCGGCGGCCGCCACGTCCAGGAGCTGGTAGCGGTCGACCGCCTGCTTCAGCACCGAGCGGTCGATCTTCCCGTCCCGGGCGAGCTCGGTCAGCGTCGCCAGGACCACCGACTGGGCGTCGATGTGGAAGAAGCGCCGGGCCGCACCGCGCGTGTCCGCGAAGCCGAAGCCGTCCGCGCCCAGCGAGGTGTACGTACCGGGCACCCACCGCGAGATCTGGTCCGGGACCGCCCGCATCCAGTCCGAGACCGCCACGAACGGCCCCTCGGCACCGGACAGCTTGCGCGTCACGTACGGCACGCGCTGCTCCTCCTCCGGGTGGAGCAGGTTGTGCTCCTCGACCTCGACGGCCTCGCGCCGCAGCTCGTTCCAGGAAGTGGCCGACCAGACGTCCGCCCGGACGCCCCAGTCCTCCGCCAGCAGCCGCTGCGCCTCCAGTGCCCACGGCACCGCCACGCCCGAGGCCATGAGTTGTGCCCCGATGGTGCCCGAGGTGCCCTCGGACACCCGGTGGATGCCCTTGAGGATGCCCTCGGCGTCGACCCCCTCCGGCTCGGCCGGGTGCTGGATCGGCTCGTTGTAGACGGTCAGGTAGTAGAAGACGTCCTCGGCCTCGGGGCCGTACATCCGCCGCAGACCGTCCTTGACGATGTGCGCGATCTCGTAGCCGTAGGCCGGGTCGTAGGCCACGCAGCCCGGGTTGGTCGACGCCAGCAGCTGGGAGTGACCGTCGGCGTGCTGGAGGCCCTCACCCGTGAGGGTGGTCCGGCCGGCGGTCGCACCGAGGACGAAACCGCGCGCGAGCTGGTCGGCCATCTGCCAGAACTGGTCACCGGTGCGCTGGAAACCGAACATCGAGTAGAAGACGTAGACCGGGATCAGCGGCTCGCCGTGCGTCGCGTACGCCGAGCCCGCGGCGATCAGCGAGGCCGTGCAGCCCGCTTCCGAGATGCCGTCGTGCAGCATCTGGCCGGTCGGCGACTCCTTGTACGCGAGCAGCAGGTCGCGGTCGACCGCCTCGTACTGCTGGCCCAGCGGGTTGTAGATCTTGGCACTCGGGAAGAAGGCGTCCATGCCGAAGGTGCGGTACTCGTCGGGCGCGATCAGCACGAAGCGCTTGCCGATCTCCTTGTCCCGCATCAGGTCCTTCAGGATGCGGACGAACGCCATCGTCGTGGCGATCGACTGCTGGCCCGAGCCCTTCTTCGCGGCGGCGTACGTCTTCTCGTCCGGCAGCTGCAGCGGCTTCGCGCGCACCACGCGGGTCGGCACGTAGCCGCCCAGCGCGCTGCGCCGGTCGTGCATGTACTGGATCTCCGGGGAGTTGCGGCCCGGGTGGTAGTACGGCGGGGCGCCGGCGTCCAGCTGCGCGTCCGTGATCGGGATGTGCAGGCGGTCGCGGAAGCGCTTGAGGTCGTCGACCGTCAGCTTCTTCATCTGGTGCGTCGCGTTGCGGCCCTCGAAGTTCGGTCCGAGCGTCCAGCCCTTGACGGTCTGCGCCAGGATGACCGTCGGCTGGCCCTTGTGCGCCTTGGCCGCCGCGTACGCCGCGTAGACCTTCTTGTGGTCGTGTCCGCCGCGGCCCAGGTGCTGGATCTGGTAGTCGGACATGTTCTCGACCATCGCGCGCAGCCGCTGGTCGCCGCCGAAGAAGTGCTCGCGGATGTACGCGCCCGACTCGGTGGCGTACGTCTGGAACTGCCCGTCGGGCGTGGTGTTCATCTTGTTGACCAGGATGCCGTCGCGGTCCTGGGCCAGCAGCGGGTCCCAGGAACGGTCCCAGATCAGCTTGATGACGTTCCAGCCGGCGCCGCGGAACTGCGACTCCAGCTCCTGCATGATCTTGCCGTTGCCGCGCACCGGGCCGTCGAGGCGCTGCAGGTTGCAGTTGACGACGAAGGTCAGGTTGTCGAGGTTCTCGCGGGCCGCGATCGACAGCTGGCCGAGCGACTCCGGCTCGTCCATCTCGCCGTCGCCCAGGTACGCCCAGACGTGGGACTTGGAGGTGTCCGCGATGCCGCGCGCCTGCATGTACCGGTTCATCCGCGCCTGGTAGATCGCGCCGAGCGGGCCGAGGCCCATCGAGACGGTCGGGAACTCCCAGAAGTCCGGCATCAGCCGCGGGTGCGGGTAGCTGGAAAGGCCGTACGGGGCCTTCGACTTCTCCTGGCGGAACGCGTCGAGCTGCTGCTCGGAGAGCCGGTCCAGGAGGTAGGCGCGGGCGTAGATGCCCGGGGAGGCATGGCCCTGGAAGAAGATCTGGTCGCCGCCGTCACCCTCGTCCTTGCCCCGGAAGAAGTGGTTGAAGCCCACGTCGTAGAGGGAGGCGGAGGAGGCGAAGGTGGCGATGTGGCCGCCGACGCCGATCCCGGGACGCTGGGCGCGCGAGACCATGACGGCCGCGTTCCACCGGGTGGCGTTGAGGACCTTGCGCTCGATCTCCTCGTCGCCGGGGAAGAACGGCTCGTCCTTGGTGGCGATCGTGTTGACGTAGTCCGTGGAGCGCATCTCGGGCACGGCCACGCGCTTCTCGCGGGCCCGCTCGATCAGCCGCAGCATCAGGTAGCGGGCGCGCTCGCGGCCCCGCTCGTCGACGGCGGCGTCGAGGGAGTCGAGCCACTCCTGGGTTTCTTCCGGATCGAAGTCCGGGACCTGGCTCGGAAGGCCGCCAATGATGATCGGGTTGCGATCGGATGCGGAAGCCACGCTGTTCCTTCACTGTCGGGGTGGTCGTGCCGGAGTCCTGCTGGAGTCGTACCTGGGGGCGCCGCCTCCCATGGTCTTACGCTCGGCCGGGATCGTCATCTTTACCCCCGGGTAATCCCCGGAGTCGGCGGGGTTTCCAGGGCGGGAGACCGGTGATGATCCGGTCGAAACGCCACCTTACGCCCATGCCGGACGATGATTTCGCAAGGCCGTTCGTCCCTCAAACAGGTAGGAAAGTCCTCAAGCAATGCCGAATGAGCTGGAATGGTGTGGGATGAATCACCAGAGGTGTGCGCGGGCAGGCTGAAAGATGCGGCGAGACGGCCGCAATCGTCACCGTTTCGACGGTCTCGGCGGCCGGGTACTTGCGCGATCCGCCCCGCCCGTGTGGACTACGCCCAATGCTGCGCGTACGCGCGCCGCCGAAGACATTCACCGAACATGAGCAGGAGGCACCCCGTGAGCGCGACCGCGGACCACGCGGACAGCCCGGTCACCCGACTTGGCTTCCAGTCCGACCAGGTGGTCCAGGAGATCGGCTACGACGACGATGTCGATCAGGATTTCCGTGAGTCCATCCAGGACCAGATCGGCAGCGACCTCGTCGACGAGGACTACGACGACGAGGTCGACGCCGTGGTCCTCTGGTTCCGGGAAGAGGACGGCGACCTGACCGACGCACTCGTCGACGCCATCGAGCTGGTCGACGAGAGTGCCGTCGTCCTGCTGCTGACTCCGAAGACCGGCCGTGCCGGCTTCGTGGAGGCCAGCGACATCAGCGAGGCAGTCGAGACCGCCGGCCTCTCCCAGGCCAAGCCCGTCAGCGTGGGCAAGGACTGGACCGCCACCAAGCTGGTGACGCCCAAGGCCGCAGCCAAGAAGCGCTGAGCCGCGCCCCGCAGTCGAAGCGGACACGCACGCCCCGCCGATCCGGGTGACCCCGGCCGGCGGGGCGTGCGCGTTCGCGGCCGGCGGGCCCCCAGGGCCTAGGCTGGCACCACCCGAACGGCCCAACGCGGCGAAGCAGGAACGAAGGGATGCGAGAGATGGCGATCGAGGTCGGCGACAAGGCCCCGGACTTCGAGCTCAAGGACAACCACGGCGCCACCGTGCGGCTCTCGGACTTCCGGGGGGAGAAGGCCGTCGTGCTGCTCTTCTACCCGTTCGCCTTCACCGGCGTCTGCACCGGCGAGCTGTGCGAGCTGCGCGATCAGCTGCCGCGCTTCCAGAACGACGACGTGCAGCTCCTCGCGGTCTCCAACGACTCCGTGCCGACCCTGCGGGTCTTCGGCGAGCAGGAGGCCCTGGAGTACCCGCTGCTGTCGGACTTCTGGCCGCACGGCGAGACCTCCCGCGCGTACGGAGTCTTCGACGAGGAGAAGGGCTGCGCGGTCCGCGGCACCTTCATCATCGACAAGGACGGCGTGGTGCGGTGGACTGTCGTCAACGGGCTGCCCGACGCGCGTGACCTGAACGAGTACGTCAGGGCGCTCGACAGCCTCTGAGAGGCTCCGGGCAGCATCAGCACCAAAACCGCGTACAGGCGGGAACCCGTCACTAGGATCGAAACGTTGATCCGGTAGCAAACGCACGACGGGGGCACCGCCCCACACAGAACCCAATGGAGGACCCGTGGGAGTCAGCCTCAGCAAGGGCGGCAACGTCTCGCTGACCAAGGCCGCGCCTAACCTGACGGCGGTCATCGTCGGTCTGGGCTGGGACGCTCGTACCACCACCGGCGGCGACTTCGACCTCGACGCCAGCGCGATCCTGACCAACGACCAGGGCAAGGTCGCCAACGACTCGAACTTCGTCTTCTTCAACAACCTGAAGAGCCCCGACGGTTCGGTCGAGCACACCGGTGACAACACCACCGGTGAGGGCGAGGGCGACGACGAGGCCATCAAGGTCAACCTCGCCGGCGTGCCGGCCGACGTCGCCAAGATCGTCTTCCCGGTCTCGATCTACGAGGCCGAGAGCCGCCAGCAGAGCTTCGGCCAGGTCCGCAACGCGTACATCCGCGTCGTGAACCAGTCCGACAACACCGAGCTCGCCCGCTACGACCTCTCCGAGGACGCGTCGACCGAGACCGCCATGGTCTTCGGCGAGCTCTACCGCAACGGCGCCGAGTGGAAGTTCCGCGCCATCGGCCAGGGCTACGCCTCGGGCCTGCGCGGCATCGCGCAGGACTTCGGCGTCAACGTCTGAGTCCAGAGATGTCACCCGTCCGGCGCCGTGCACTGTGTGTACGGCGCCGGACGGGCTTCGGCCGCCTGCGGCGGGGGCCGGTGCGCGGCACCGCCGACCGCGGCCCACGCGTAACGCCGCCACACCCGTAACGCCGCCACACCCGCCACATCGTTGTCCGGGGAGGACCACAACATGGGCGTCACACTCGCCAAGGGGGGCAACGTCTCCCTCTCCAAGGCCGCACCGAACCTGACCAGGGTTCTGATCGGCCTCGGATGGGACGCGCGCTCGACCACCGGAGCGGACTTCGACCTCGACGCCAGCGCGCTGCTCTGCAACAGCGGCCGGGTGCTCGGGGACGACTACTTCGTCTTCTACAACAACCTGACGAGCCCCGACGGCTCCGTCGAACACACGGGGGACAACCTCACCGGCGAGGGCGACGGTGACGACGAGTCGATCATCGTCGACCTGTCCAAGGTGCCGGCCCACGTCGACAAGATCGTCTTCCCGGTCTCCATCCACGACGCCGAGGCCCGGCGACAGAGCTTCGGCCAGATCAGCAACGCCTTCATCCGCGTGGTGAACCAGGCGGACGGCCAGGAGCTGGCCCGCTACGACCTTTCCGAGGATGCCTCCAGCGAGACCGCGATGATCTTCGGCGAGGTCTACCGCTACGGCGGCGAGTGGAAGTTCCGGGCCGTGGGGCAGGGGTACGCGTCGGGGCTCCGGGGCATCGCTCTAGACTTCGGGGTCAACGTTTCGTAAAGCCGTACAAGACGATGGGGTGCCAGTGGTTCTCAAAACCTTCGGCTGGTCGTTCGCAGTCACTGCGCTCGGTCTGGTCGCAGCGATTCTCTACGGGGGGTGGGAGGCTTTCGGGATCGTCGCGATCCTCTGCATCCTCGAGATCTCGCTGTCTTTCGACAACGCGGTGGTCAACGCCGGGATCCTGAAGAAGATGAATGCCTTCTGGCAGAAGATCTTCCTCACCATCGGCATCCTCATCGCCGTGTTCGGCATGCGGCTGGTCTTCCCCGTGGTGATCGTTGCGATCAGCGCCAAGATCGGGCCCATCGAGGCCGTCGATCTGGCCATGAACGACAAGGACATGTACCAGCAGCTCGTCACCGACGCGCACCCGTCCATCGCCGCCTTCGGCGGCATGTTCCTCCTGATGATCTTCCTCGACTTCATCTTCGAGGACCGTGACATCAAGTGGCTCGCGTGGCTGGAGCGCCCGCTCGCCAAGCTCGGCAAGGTCGACATGCTTTCGGCGTGCATCGCGCTGATCGTCCTGGCCGGGACCGCGATGACCTTCGGCGCCAACGCCCACCAGCACGGTGGCATGCACGTGGACAAGGCGCAGACCGTCCTGATCTCAGGCATCCTCGGCCTGATCACCTACATGGTGGTCGGCGGCCTCTCCGGCTACTTCGAGAACAAGCTGGAGGAAGAGGAGGAGGCCGTCAGCGAGGCGGAGGACGAGGCCAGGAAGACCGGCAAGCCCGTCTCGGCCGTCGCCATGGCCGGCAAGGCCGCGTTCTTCATGTTCCTCTACCTGGAGGTCCTCGACGCCTCGTTCTCCTTCGACGGGGTCATCGGCGCCTTCGCCATCACCAACGACATCGTGCTCATGGCCCTCGGCCTCGGCGTCGGTGCCATGTACGTCCGGTCGCTGACGGTCTACCTGGTCCGCCAGGGCACCCTCGACGACTACGTCTACCTGGAGCACGGAGCGCACTACGCCATCGGCGCGCTCGCCGTCATCCTGCTCGTCACCATCCAGTACGAGATCAACGAAATCATCACCGGCCTCATCGGCGTCGTGCTGATCGGCTGGTCCTTCTGGTCCTCGTTGCGCCGCAACAAGCGCTTGGCGAGCTTGGAGAAGGAGGGGGTCGCCGTAGAGGCATGACCCCGGCGTTAATGCGGAACGCTCCATGGCGGGGCGGCCCAGGGGGTCCCTCCCGGACGGAAGTCCAGGGGAGGGGCCACGGACCCGGCGGGCCGCCCCGCTTCTCGTAGGCATCCAGGGGACCAGGGGAACCAGGGGGTAGGGGATGGGCTTCTTCGACGGCATCTTGGGCAGTCGTGCCGTGCAGTTCCAGTCGGGCAGCGCCTCGTCGAACGCGATCGAGTTGACCAAGCGGCAGCCGACGGTGTCGCTCAGCAAACAGGGGGCGGTCCACGGCAACCTGCGCGTCAACCTGTCCTGGCGCATGCGCACCTCGGACATAGGCGGACGGTCAGGCCAGAGCGGGCAGCTGTTCCGCCACCCGTTCAAGCTCTTCAAGCCCGACATGGTGCAGGCGCACACCCAGGGCATGGTCAACGTCGACCTCGACATGGGCTGCCTGTACGAGCTGACCGACGGCACCCGGGGCGCCGTCCAGCCGCTCGGCAACCTGCTGGGAGACCTCAACGACCCGCCGTTCGTCAAGCTCAGCGGCGACGACCGGTTCGGTTCGGGGTCGGGGGAGACCCTCTACATCAACCTCGACCACGCCGACGACATCAAGCGGCTGCTGGTCTTCGTCTACATCTACGACCAGACCCCGGCCTTCGACCGGACGCACGCCATGGTGACCCTCTTCCCGGTCACCGGGCCGCGGATCGAGATCCCGCTGGACGAGCGGCAGCCGCAGGCCCGCTCCTGCGCCGTCGTCTCCCTGGAGAAGGTCAAGGGGGAGCTGGTCGTGCGCCGCGAGGTGAAGTTCGTGTACGGGTTCCAGGCCGAGCTGGACCGGCTGTACGGCTGGGGACTCCAGTGGGGGCGGGGCTACAAGAGCACCAAGGCCTGACGGGGCGGCGCCGGGCGCTCAGGGGCCCGGAGCGCGGCGGCCCTGTCCGCCGGGTCCCCGGGTGCCGGGGCCGGTCGCGCCGGGCCCCGGCCCGACCCGGGGGTCCGGCCGGTCAGCGCCGGATGAACTGGGGGCCCTGTACCGGCATCCGGAAGGACGGGTCCCCGCCCGGGCCCGGTACCGGCGCCGGGGACACCGGCTGGGGGTACCCGTACGCGGGCGGTACGGCCGGCGGGGCCTGGGTGGGCGGCGCCATCGCGGCCGTCTGCTCGGAGGTGGGACCGGCCGTCGGGCTCCCCGCGGGCTGGGGCGCACCCTCCGCGGCGTTCTCGTCGACCGAGATGCCGTGGTCGGTCGCCAGGCCCACCAGGCCGTCGGAGTAGCCCTCGCCCAGCGCGCGGAACTTCCACCCGTCGCCGCGGCGGTACAGCTCCCCGCAGATGACGGCCGTCTCGGCGCCGGTTTCGGGCCGTACGTCGAAGTACGCCAGTGGCTCGGAGGCGCCGGACGACGTGGCGTCGTAGAGCAGGATGCGCAGGTCGCGGACGCGCTCGAAGGGGACGTCCTCGGCGGAGGCGACCACCAGGACGCGGTCCACGGACGGGGTGACCGTCCGCAGGTCGGCCTGGACGGCATCGGTGACCGCGTCGCCGATCTGCTTCTTCCCCAGGCGCCAGACAGCTCCGGACGGGTGCCGCGGCTGGTTGTAGAAGACGAAGTCCTCGTCCGAACGCACCCGGCCGTCCGAGCCCACGAGCAGGGCGGACGCGTCCACGTCCGGCACGTCGGGGCCGCCCGTCCAGCGCAGCACCGCCCGGACCGCCGTGGCGGCCACCGGGATGTTGGAGCCCTTCTGCATCGCGTGCGTCATGCCCGTCATCCTGCCCTCCCGGGGGCGACAGGGACAATGCGGCCCCCCGTAGGACCTTGCCCTCGAACGGGAGACCTGGGCATGGTGCATGAGGGTTACCTGAACTTCATGTGCTTGAGGAACTCTTGACTCAGGTTCGTACGTACTATTACCGGCCACGCCAGTTGGGCCGCCGAGGCAGTACGGGGGAAGCGCATGCGTCACTTTGGGCACATATCGCCTACTGTCCGTAAGGACCTCTTCCACCAGGAGCCGGCTGAGTTCACCGGCGACTCACCGGCCCGCATCCTCGCCGCGGCCCTGGGCGCCACGCTCTACAGCCCCGCCACGCGCCCCCACCTCGCCGCGGACGTCCGCAAGCAGGCCGCCCGGGGAGTCGTCTCCATGGTGCTCTGCCTGGAGGATTCCATCAGCGACGGCGATGTGACCGGGGCCGAGGAGAACCTCGTCCGGCAGTTCGCCGAGCTCGACCGGACGCACGGCGCCGAGGACGCGGACGACCCGGACGCCCGGGAGCTCCCGCTGCTGTTCGTCCGCGTCCGCACCCCCGAGCAGATACCCGACCTCGCGCGCCGCCTCGGCGGGTCCGTGCGCCGACTGGCCGGATTCGTACTGCCCAAGTTCGACGAAAGCCGCGGAATCGCCTTCCTGGAGGCCGTCGCCCAGGCGGAGGCCGCCAGCGGGCTGCCCCGCCTGTACGCGATGCCCGTCCTGGAGACCCCGGAGCTGCTCCACCTCGAGACCCGCGTCGAGGCCCTCGCCGGCATCTCCCGGGCGGTCAACAAGCACCGCGAGCGGGTCCTGGCCCTGCGGCTCGGCGTGACCGACTTCTGCTCCGCGTACGGTCTGCGGCGCACCCCCGACATGACCGCCTACGACGTCCAGATCGTCGCGGGCGTCATCGCGGACGTCGTCAACGTCCTCAGCCGCGCCGACGGCACCGGATTCACCGTGACCGGTCCGGTCTGGGAGTACTTCCGCAGCCAGCAGCGCCTCTTCAAGCCCCAGCTGCGCCGCAGCCCCTTCCTGGAGGAGGGTGTGGAGGAGCTGCGCACCGCCCTGATCGAGCACGACCTGGACGGACTGCTGCGCGAGATCGAGCTCGACCGGGCCAACGGGCTGCTGGGAAAGACCTGCATCCACCCCGCCCACGTCACGCCCGTGCACGCGCTGTCGGTGGTCTCCCACGAGGAGTTCAGCGACGCCCAGGACATCTTGCGCCCCGAGCGCGGTGGTGGCGGAGTGATGCGTTCCGCTTATACGAACAAAATGAACGAGGTGAAGCCCCACCGGGCCTGGGCCGAGCGCACCATGCTGCGCGCCGAGGTCTTCGGGGTGGCGAAGGAGGAGGTCGGATTCGTCGACCTCCTCACGGCCGGGCTCCAGGTGTGAGCCCGTCCTTGACGACGAGGAAGGGCAAGACGATCGACGAGGTCGACGAGGTCTGGTCGGGCACCTGGGTCGCACAGCGGCTCGGCGTGAGCCTGGAAGGGGCTCCGGGCGCCGGGGAACCGCGGCTGGAGGAACTGCTGGGCCTGGCGCTGCGGCGCAACCCCAAACGGGCGCACCTGCTGGTCTCGCAGGTGCTCGGCAAGCACGTCCCGCAGTCACCGCGGACGGTGTACGCCGCCGGATACGAGCTCGGCGAGCGCGTCCGCGGGCTGCTCGGCGAGGACGCGGCCTCCGCCGTGGTCCTCGGCTACGCCGAAACCGCCACCGGCCTCGGCCACTGCGTCGCCGACGGCCTGGGCCCCGCCCCCTACCTGCACTCCACCCGCCGGCCCGTGCCCGGAGTGGAACCCGCAGGCGGGTTCGAGGAGGCCCACTCGCACGCCACCTCGCACCTGCTGCTCCCCGAGGACCCCGAGCTGCTCGCGGGCAGCGGGCCGCTGGTCCTGGTCGACGACGAGTTCTCGACCGGCAACACGGTCCTGAACACCATCCGCGACCTGCACGGCCGCCACCCCCGCCGGCACTACGTCGTCGTCGCCCTCGTCGACATGCGCTCCCCGGCCGACCGCGACCGGCTCACCGACTTCGCCGCCGAGCTCGGCGCCCGCGTGGACCTGGTCGCCCTGGCCTCCGGTACGGTGTCGCTGCCCGAGGGGGTCCTGGCCAGGGGCCAGGCCCTGGTCGAGGAGTACGAGGCGCACGACGCGCCGGGGGCGCACGCCGCCTCCGGCGCGCATGCTGCCACCGCCGCGCACGACGCGCCGGGGGAGGAAGACGCGGCTTCCGCCGCGGGCGCCGGCGGGGCCGCCGGGCCGGCCGGCGGGGAACCGGGCGCTCCGGCCTGGGAGCAGGTCCCGCTGGACTGGCCGGCCGGCGTCCCGGACGGCGGCCGGCACGGCTTCACCCCCGCGCACCGCGCCCGGCTGGAGGCCGCCCTCCCCGCCCTCGCCGGGCAGCTCGCCGCCGCGCTCGGCACGGAGCCCGGACGGGTCCTCGTCCTGGGCAACGAGGAGCTGATGTACGCGCCGCTGCGCCTCGCGAAGGCCCTGGAGGAGGCGGGCGCGGCCCGCGAGGTCCGCTTCTCGACGACCACCCGCTCGCCCGTGCTCGCCGTGGACGACCCCGGCTACGCCATCCGCACCCGCCTCGTCTTCCCCGCCCACGACGCCCCGGCCGACGGCCCCGGCGACCGGTACGCCTACAACGTGCGCAGCACGGCGGGCGCCGGCTTCGACGCCGTCGTCGCCGTCGTCGACTCCGCCGGGGACACCCCCGCCCTGCGGACGGGGCTCCTGGCGGCCCTCGCCCCGACCACCGGCCGGGTCCTGCTGGCCGTCCTGCCCTCGTACGTACCCGACCGGCAGGAGCCGATCATGTCCGAGCCCCTGCGCGGCCCCGCGTTCTCCTCCTACGCCCCCGAGGACGTCGGCTGGCTGCTCCAGGACTTCTCCGACGTCGAGCTGGAGGCGCCCACCGAGGAGCGCGAGGAGGCCATCCAGGCGGGCGGCGCCCACTACGCCGAGTCCCTGCCCGTCGAGTACCAGCCGTCGCAGCAGTACCAGCAGCTCTACCAGAGCGCCCTCGACGACTCCGCCGCCCGCATCGCCCGCGCCGTCGGCACGGTCACCGAGACCGTCCTCGCCGAGCGCTCCCCCTCCCCGGTCCTGGTCTCGCTGGCCCGCGCCGGCACCCCCGTCGGCGTGCTGATGCGCCGCTGGGCCCAGGTCCGGCACGGCCTGGACCTGCCGCACTACGCCGTCTCCATCGTCCGCGGCCGCGGCATCGACGCCAACGCCCTGCGCTGGCTCGCCGCCCACCACGACCCGGCCGACGTCGTCTTCGTCGACGGCTGGACGGGCAAGGGCGCCATCACCCGCGAGCTGCGCGAGGCCCTGGCGGAGTTCGAGGGCTTCAACCCCGAGATCGTCGTCCTCGCCGACCCCGGCTCCTGCGTGGAGACGTACGGCACCCGCGAGGACTTCCTGATCCCCTCCGCCTGTCTCAATTCCACCGTTTCCGGTCTCATCTCGCGTACGGTTCTCAGGTCCGACCTGGTGGGCCCCGCCGACTTCCACGGCGGGAAGTTCTACCGGGAGCTCGCCGGAGCGGACGTCTCCGTCGACTTCGTCGACACCGTCGCCGCCCGTTTCGACGAGGTGGCCGACGCCGTCGACGAGGAGGTCAAGGAACTCCTCGCCGCCGACCGGACCCCCACCTGGGAGGGCTGGGCGGCGGTCGAGCGGATCAGCGAGGAGTACGGCATCCACGACGTGAACCTGGTCAAGCCGGGCGTCGGCGAGACCACCCGGGTCCTGCTGCGCCGGGTGCCGTGGAAGATCCTCGCCCAGCGGGGCGCCGGACCCGACCTCGACCACGTACGGCTGCTCGCCGAGCAGCGCGGCGTACCGGTGGAGGAGGTCGACGGCCTGCCCTACACCTGCGTCGGACTCATCCACCCCCGTTTCACGCGCGGCGCCACGGGCGCCGACGGGAAGGCAGTGTCCTCGAAGTGACCCTCCTGATAGCCAGTGACCTCGACCGCACGCTCATCTACTCGGCGGCCGCCCTCGGTCTGACCATGCCCGACCCGGTGGCCCCGCGGCTGCTGTGCGTGGAGGTCCACGAGAGCAAGCCGCTGTCCTACATGACGGAGACGGCGGCGGGTCTGCTGACGGAGCTGACGGTCGACCCGTCGGTGGTGTTCGTACCGACGACCACCCGCACCCGCAAGCAGTACCAGCGCATCCGCTTCCCCGGCCGCCCCGCCCAGTACGCGATCTGCGCCAACGGCGGCCAGCTGCTGGTCGACGGCGTACCGGACCGCGACTGGCGGCGGCAGGTCGCGGCCCGGCTGGCCGCGGAGTGCGCCCCGCTGGACGAGATCCACGCACACCTCCAGGCCACGGCCGACCCGGCCTGGCTGCGCAAGACGCGGGTGGCCGAGGAACTGTTCGCGTACCTCGTCGTCGAGCGCGCTCTGCTCCCCGACGAGTGGCTGAAGTCCCTGGCGGAGTGGTCGGCCGCCCGGGGCTGGACCGTGTCGCTCCAGGGCCGCAAGATCTACGCCGTGCCGCGCCCGCTGACCAAGAGCGCCGCGATGCACGAGGTGGCCCGCCGTACGGGCGCCACCACCACGCTCGCCGCCGGGGACTCGCTCCTCGACGCCGACCTGCTGCTCGCGGCCGACCGGGGCTGGCGCCCGGGCCACGGGGAGCTGGCCGACGCGGGCTGGGAGGCGCCGTCCGTGACGGCCCTGGCCGAGGCGGGCGTCCTCGCGGGCGAGGCGATCGTCCGCGCGTTCTCCCGCGAGGCCGGCCGGCTCGGCAGACTGGGTGCATGACCAAGGGAAACAGCACCAAGATCACTGACGGGCTCTACCAGTACATGCTCGCGCACAACCCCCCGCTGGACGCCGTCCAGCGGGGGCTCGTGGCCACGACGTACGAGAAGTTCCCCGACGTCGCCGGAATGCAGTCGGCGGAGGAACAGGGACCGCTGCTCGCCTTCCTGGTCCGGCTGACGGGCGCCCGCCACATCGTCGAGATCGGCACCTTCACCGGTTTCTCGGCGCTGTCGATGGCCCAGGCGCTGCCCGCGGACGGCCGCATCATCGCCTGCGACGTGTCGGAGGAGTGGACGCGGTACGGGCAGGAGGCCTGGGAGGCGGCAGGCGTCGCCGACCGCATCGATCTGCGGATCGCCCCGGCGCTCGACACCCTGCGGGCCATGCCGGCGGACGAGCACATCGACCTGGCGTACGTGGACGCGGACAAGCAGAGTCAGATCGCGTACTGGGAGGAACTCGTGCCGCGGCTGCGTCCGGGCGGTCTGATCGTCACGGACAACACGCTGTACCACGGCACGGTCCTCGACGAGTCGGCCACGGGCGCGGCGGCCGGCGTCCGTGCCTACAACGACCACGTCGCGGCGGACCCCCGCATGGACTCCGTGCTGCTGGCGATCTCGGACGGCCTGACGCTGTCGCGCAAGCGGTAGCGGGCGGGAGCGGGCGCGCGTGGGCGGTGGCCGTCCCGGACCGGGACGGCCACCGCCCACGTGCGAGCGGGTGAGGCGGTACGCCGATCCGCGCGCGGCCCAGGGGGCTCAGCCGCAGCCGCCGCCCCCGCAGCAACCGCCACCGCCACCCGCGCTCATGGCCGGGGCGCCGGCGCTGCTGGAACCGCCCACGGCGACGGCCGAGAGCAGCTTGACGGTGTCGGAGTGCCCGGCGGGGCAGTCGGCGGGAGCGGACGACTCGGCCATGGGCCGGCTGACCTCGAAGGTGTCTTCGCAGGTCCGGCAGCGGAACTCGTAACGGGGCATGCGCACAGGCTAAGCCTCGGGACCCCGTTGGGGTATCCCCGGCCGGTGCGACACCGCGGTCGCGGCCCCGGCGGGCCCACGCCCCGTACGCGCCCGCCGCTCCCGGGCCGCCTCCTCGGGGTGGCGGGCCTGCCAGTACGGATTGTCGTGCGGCAGGGCGCTGCCCACCCGCCCGTACATTCCGAACCACATCAGCATCACGCCGACGACGAAGCTGAACAGCACGTTCGGCATCCTGAAGGCCAGGAAGTTCAGCCCGGTGTCGAGCAGCGCGAGATTCATGAAGCCGCTCGCGATGAACAGCAGCCCCAGCACGATGTTCAGCGTCGAGGCGAAGTTCCCGCCCACGAACATCCCGTACAACAGCAGCAGCCCCACGAGGATGGACAGGACGCTCAGGGCCCCGTTCGTGTTCAGGCTCAGGACCGTGTCCCCGCCCGTGTCGAAGAAGCCGATCCGGTCGATCAGCCCCAGGATCCCGAACACCACCAGCAGGAGACCGGTCAGCCCGGCGCCCACCCGGTACACCTTGCTCAGCTTGTGGTCGACCGGCAGGTGCTCGTCGAGCCGGGCACCGGCCGGCTTGCGGATGCGCGCCACGGCACGGGTAGCCATACCGCCCTCCTCTGCCTCGGGCCGCACGTCACTCCCAGCATCCGCCGCCGGGAAGCCGCGGACAAGTCCGGACGGTGCGCGGGGGCAGTCGGGAACGGCGGGGGGCGGGTGGGAACGGTGGGGGGACGGCCGGGAACGGCGGGCGGGAACGCTCGGGGCAGGGGGCGGGTGGCAACGGTCGGGGCGGGGGACGGCCCGGGGCCCTGAAGGCGAGCCGGCCGGCCGCACTACCCGTGCCCGAGGTCCTCCCGTATCTCGGAAACCACCCGGTTCACCGAGGCACGCACCGCCTCCATCTCCAGGAGGAACGCCCAGTAGTCCGGGTGCCGTTCCTCCAGCCCCGCCACCGCCCGCTCCACCCGCGCCACCGACTCGTCGAGCGGCCGCGCGTGCCGGGGGTCGGGCACGCTCCGGCCCGCCATCGCCAGTCGCTGCGCGTCCCGGATCGCGAACCGGGTCCGGTCCACCTCCGCCCGCGGATCGCGCGCCACCGCCTCCAGCCGCGTCAGCCGGTCCTGCGCCGCCGACACCGCCTCGTCCACCGCGTCGAGCGAGGACCGGACCGCCTCGATCGACGCCCCCACGTCCGTCCAGCGCTGCTCGTCTCGCGCCCGCCCGGCCTCCGCCAGCCGGTCCTCCGCCTGCGCCACGTCCCGTATCGCCTGGTCCGGCACCTGCTGGAGGTCCTGCCAGCACGCCGCGCTGAACCTCCGGCGCAACTCGCTGAGCACCGGGTCCACCCGGTCCGCCCGGTTGCGGAGCGCCTGGGCCCGCGTCCGCAGGCTCACCAGCCGCCGGTCGATCTCCGCGGCCCGCTCCGGCAGCCGGGCCGCCTCCGCGCGCACGCCCTCCGCGTCCCGGAGGATCCGGTCGGCGCGCTGCACCGTCGCCTGCACCCCGTGGAGCGCGGCGCCCTGGTTCAGCATCGTCAGCTCGGGCCCCAGCGCCGCGAGCCGCGCCGCCAGATCGTCCGCCCGCATCCCCTTGGCCCGTACGGCGTCCAGCGCGTCACTCGCCGCCAGCAGCGCCGCCTTGGCCCGTTCCCGGGCCGGGGCCACCCGCGCCAGCTGCGTCTCCGCCTTGTCCAGCAGCGGCCGCAGCCCCTGCTCGTACCGGTCCAGCTCCGCCTTGACCCGTACGAGCTCCTCACGCGCCCGGGTCAGGTCCCGGGTCGCCTGCGCGGCGACCGAGGCCTCCAGCTCGGGCCGGTCCAGGTCGTGCGCGTCGACCGCCTCGATGTACACGTGACTGACCTCGTCGATCCGCCGCCCGAGCGCCTCGAACCCCTCGCCGGCCTGCCGCGCGGCGGGCGAGCCGTCCGCGGCGGCGATCGTCTCCACCGAGATCCGCAGGTCCCGCTGCGCGGTGTCCAGCTCGTAGAAGGCCGCGGCGGCGGCATCCTTCGCCGCTTGCGCATCCGCCCGCCGACTCTCGTCCCGCCCACCGAACCAACGCCGGGATGCCGTCGTCACAATCCCTCTCCCGTACCGCGTCCGCCTTGCCCCGGTCCATTCTCCCCCACCGGAACGGGTTTGCGTGGGGGGTGTGCCCGGCATGTAGGCTGTCCACTCATTCACGGGTGCGTAGCTCAGGGGTAGAGCGCTGCTCTTACAAAGCAGATGTCGGCGGTTCGAAACCGTCCGCGCCCACCAGCACGAAGGCCCCCCGCCGATCATGGCGGGGGGCCTTTGACATCCCCAAGTGACATCAACGAGGGCGGTCGGCAACAGCTCCCGGACGCTGCGTGTCCTGCACGAC
Organism: Streptomyces sp. NPDC058701; assembly: GCF_042715295.1. NCBI lineage: Bacteria > Bacillati > Actinomycetota > Actinomycetes > Kitasatosporales > Streptomycetaceae > Streptomyces > Streptomyces sp. NPDC058701. Next base: position 244,468 of record NZ_JBHXSY010000004.1, read on the forward strand.
GCGTGCGTACACGGTCATCGTGACGGCGAGTGCCCGAGGATCTCCATGCAGACCGGGAGCGGCACGCCGGCGGTGGTCGACAGCGTGTCTGTCCCGTGCCGCGCGTCGTGGAGCCCGTATGACCCGAAGACCGGCGTCCTTGGCGACCCGGGTGGAGGACCAGTAGACGTTCCGCAGTGCGATGGGCCGCCCAGTCCGGGTGGTGAACACGTACCCGATCTCCTCCCAGTTGTCCACGGTCTTGGCCCGCAGCTCCGCTCGCTTCCTCGCTGCCAGGGCAGGGGGAGCGTCTGCCGACGCCGTCGCCCCCCCCGGATCGTCCTCGTAGGCTTCGCCCCTGACCCGCTGGCGCTGTGTCCGGACGCGGATTTCTCGCCGGTCCACTTCCCCCACAGCGCCCCACAATCTCTCCGTGCTGGAAGCCGAGCGCGATCGTCAGCACGAAGGCGGCGCCAGGTCGTCGGGTGCCCTCAGGGGTGGGAGCGTCCTCGTCGGCTTCGGACGTACGGGCTTGGCCTTCGGCGCCGGTTCGGGCCGCGCGGCCGTGGGTTCGGGCAGGTTCGCGAGCTGTTGCCTGAGGAGGGCCAGTGCCTCCTGGCGGTGCTCCTCCACGAGTACGGTCACCTTGCCGCTGCGGCAGTCGGCCCAGGCGACGGCGGTTCCGCCCGGCAGGTTCACGTACAGCCGGTCGTGACCGGACTTCCGCCAACGAGAGACCTTCAGTCCGCCCACGCCGCCCCCTGACCTGTCGCCCCGAGACCATGGGAGCAGCAGGATCGCGCCGCCACAAGACGACCTCCGCGCAGCGCGAAGGCCCCCGTCGGGTGTGCGTGGGGGCCTTCGTGCCAGGGAGCGGGTCAGGCGTTGGGGCGCTTGCCGTGGTTGGCCTTCTTCTTCTTGCGGGCACGCCGCTTGTTGCCTCGCTTGGCCATGATGCGCATCTCCCTCACCTCGGGATCCTTCACGACTCCGCCAGTTTAGATTCCGCCCGTCACACCCGCATCAGCGCCGCCGGAAGCGCACCGGCACCATCCGGTACGGGCCTTGGCCGCGCTGCCCGGGCGTGGGATCGTCGGGAGATGGGCGAGTGGCTCGCGTGGGGCGGGGTGGCCGTGGCGGTGGTCGCGGCCGCGGTGGTGCTGGCGCTGCTGGAACGGGCCGCGGCGGCCTCCTTCGAGCGCAGACGGACCGAGGAGCGGGACCGGCTGCTCGCACAGCTCACCGCCTCCGCCGCCGATACGCCCGCCACCGGACCGGGCCACCCCACGTTCCGCGACGTCGGCGGCCTGCCACGCCCTTCGGCGCGACTGGGCGACCGGCGGGACGACTTCACGCCCCTCCTCGTCGAGTACTACGCGTACGGGCTGACCCAGGCTCGCAGCAGCTTCGCCACCAGCCAGAGCTTCGCCGCGGCCGGAGCGGCGGTCCTGCTGTTCGGGGTGGGGCTGGCGGTGTGGAAGGCCGAGAGCGGCGGCGAGTTCTACCTGGGGATCGTCACCAGCTCCGTGGGCCTGGTCACCTCGCTCGCCGGACAGCTCTTCCACCGCCGGGCCGACCTCGCGCTCAGGCACATGACCGAACAGACGACCGCGCTGCGCGACGACCGGCGGGCGGCCGAGTCGACGCAGCAGGCCATCGGCCTCCTCGCCGAGGTCGCCGACCCGGAGCTGCGCGCCCGGCTCCAGGCCGGCCTGATCCTGAAACTTTCCGGCGCCGAGCTGCCGCGGTAGCGGGATAGTGGAGGCATGTGCCGTTCCATTAAGACCCTGCGCCCGCCCGCCATCCCCGAGAAGGCCACCGAGGAGGAGATCCGCGCCGCAGCGCTCCAGTACGTACGCAAGGTGTCCGGGTTCCGCGCGCCGGCCACGCACAACCGCGAGGTGTTCGACGCGGCAGTGGACGCGGTCGCCGAGGCCACGCGGGAACTCCTCGACGGGGTGCACGTGCGGGGGCAGACTGCCGCCGTGTAGCCGTGTGACCGCCTGTGCGACCGTCTCTGCGCCCCCTGGGTGACCCCGCGTATCGTGCCGCCGCCCAGGCCGGGGTGGTCGCGCCGTGGCCCCGGAGCGGTTCCGCTTCCGGGGCGCGCGCGGGACGGCGGCCGTCAGGCCCCGGAGGCGCGACGGCGGATCACCCACACTCCGGCGCCGAGTGCGCCCACGGCCAGGGCGCTGCCCGCGGCGATCTGCGCCGTGCTCATCGAGCCGATGCTGCCGCCCTCGCCACCGCGCGCGGCGCCCGTGGTGACGTAGAGGTTGGCGGTGACGCGCTGGCCGCCGGCGCCGCCGCACTCGAAGGTGACCCGGTGGGTGCCCGCGCCTGCGTTGCGGTGGATCGTGGCACTGCCGAAGAGGTTCGTGGCCTCCAGGTTGCCGGGGGTCAGCTGCACCTCGCCGAAGGCGGTGGACGTGGCCCGGCCGGTCTTCGTACCGCAGCCTTCGACGTTGAGCCCGACCCGGGCACCCGGGACGACGGTGCTCGGGGAGACGGTGGCGGAGGGGGCGGCGTAAGCGAGGGCGGCAGGCGTCCCGGCGGCGACGGCGAGCGTCACGGCCGCGACGGCCAGCAGACGGCGCGGGGTGGAGGGGGCGGAGCATCCGGTGGACCCGGCGTACCCGGGGCGCGTGGCGGGCTCGGACTGCGGCGTGACGTGCGGCGTGGCGGGCATGGAGAGAACTCCTCGGCTCCTCGAAACGGCGCGGCCATGGCACGGATGTGACGCGGATTCGGTTGCGCACCGTGCTCTGCACGCTAGGAGCCGGGCCCCGGGACGGCGATCGGGGCCGGGTGAACGGGTGACCCTCTGCTCCACCCGGGGGAACCGGTTCACCCGGACGAGCAGCGTGGGGTTCCGCTACGCCGCAGGGGCCGCCGCGGTCCTCGCCGGATACGGGCGGCGGACCATGTACGCGGCCAGGGCGCCGCCCGCGAACAGGGCGACGACGGAGACCGCGGTACCGAGCCACTGGGTACCGAGCCACTGGGTGCCGAAGTAGCCGAGCGACACGCTGTAACCGGCCCAGGCCATGCCCGCCAGGACCGACCAGGGCAGGAACTCCATCACCTTGCGGTGCGTCTTGCCCGCGCCCAGCGACACCACCGAGCGGCCCGCCGGAGCGAAGCGGGCGATCACCACCAGGGCGCCGCCGCCCCGGGCCAGTGCCGTACCCAGGCGCTCGTGCGCCCGGGTCAGCCGCCGGGACCGGGCGATGGCCCGGTCCAGCCGGGCCCCACCACGCCGGGCCAGCCGGAACGCCGCCATGTCGCCCAGCACCGACGAGGTCGTGGCGATCACGAGCAGCGCCAGGATGTCGGGCACCTGGGCGGTCACCGGTACCGGACCCGCCGCACCGGCCGCGGCGGCGGCCGCCGCCGCGGTGATCACGAGCACCCCGCTCGGGAGGACGGGCAGGAAGACGTCGAGCACGACGGACACCGCCACCACGGCGTAGATCCATGGGCTCGCGGTCAGCGACCCCAGAGTCTCAAACAAGGCGGGACTCCCCAGTCCGGTTGACGTGCAGCGGCATGAAGCGCCGCGACGTCGCGGGGGAGCGGCAGGAGCGGCTTGACAGCCCTACAGGGTACGCCGGGCGTCCACCCCGCGGATGCCCGGGGCCGCCCCCGCGGTACCCGACTCCGCGGCTCCCGGGCGCGCGGCTCCGGGCCCGCACGGCTGCCAGCCGTGCGGGCGCTCCGCGCCGCACCGGCTCTCCGTACCCCACCCGCCGCGACACCGTCATGCGCCGTCAGCCGCGCCGTCCCCCCGACCCGCCATGACTACGCCGTCTCCGCCCCGGTCAGCTCCCGGTCCAGCACCGTCACCAGGTGGGCGCCCTTGCGGTTCCTGTGTGCCTGGTCCAGCCGCAGCCGCGCCGTCCGCCCGGACAGCGCCAGCGTCATCAGCTGATTGCCGAACCACGGACCGCCCGTACGCCGCCAGGCCACCGGAGGCCGGCCCGTCCTGCCGTGCCGGGAGAAACCGCGCCCCAGCCACCGCCCCAGCCGCGACCAGCCCAGCCGGAACCCCAGCTTCACCGCCGTGTGGATGGAGTTGTGCACCGGCGAGCACGTCAGCTGGAACAACCGCGCCGTGCTGGGTATCCGGGGCTCGGCCACATACGCGTGGTGCACGTCGCCCGACAGCACGCACACCGTCGCCGGCGACCGCGGCCCCGTCCCCACCTCCTCGATCAAATCCGTCAGCGCGGCGAACGAGGCCGGGAACGCCGCCCAGTGCTCCAGATCGCTGCGCCGCCGCAGGTTCTCCCCGATCCGCGCCCACCGCGGACCCCGCTCTCCCCGGCACAGCGCCGCGTTCCACGTCTCGGCGTCGTGGATCAGCGGCGGCATCAGCCACGGCAGCGAGGAGCCGATCAGCAGGTGGTCGTACGAGCCGTGCCCCGCGAGCGCGTTGTCCCGCAGCCACTGCTGTTCGGTCGGATCGAGCATCGACCGCGCGTCCTCCGCCAGGACCCGCGCGGCCCGGGTGTCGACCATGAGCAGGCGGGTCCGCCCGAAGTCCCGCCGGTAGCTCCAGCGGACCGTCGCCGGATCGTTGTCCGCCGAGGCGGCGAAGGCGCGCAGCGGCTCCGTACCGTCCGGGGTGGCGCGGATCTCGGCATACAGCCGGTCCTCCGCCAGCTCGGCCGGGGAGAGGTTGCCCAGGTGCTGGTGCACCCAGTACGACATCAGCCCGCTGAGCACCCGCTCCCGCCACCACGGGGTGGCCCGCATCTCCGCGACCCACGCCTCGCTCGTGTTCCAGTCGTCGATCACGTCGTGATCGTCGAATATGTGCAGACTCGGCACGGTCGACAGGAGCCAGCGGATCTCCGGGTCCAGCCAGGACTCGTAGTAGAGCCGGGTGTACTCCTCGTAGTCCGCGACCTGGGCGCCGGGAGCCTCCCGCAGGTTCCGCCGGGCCGCGATCCACGCCCGGGTCTCCCGCGACAGGGCATCGGCGTACACCTGGTCCCCCAGCAGCAGCAGGACGTCCGGGCGCAACGCCTCCGGGTCGGCGGCCAGCCGCGCGGCGAGGGTGTCGAGCGCGTCCGCGCCGTGCGGCCCGCGCAGCCCGGCGGCGGGCGGCGCGGCCTGTCTGCAGGAGCCGAACGTGACGCGCAGCCCGGGCCCCGGAGCGGACCGTCCGGAACCCGCCACCGCGGGGGTGCTGATCGTGCTCGGCGGGAAAGAGCTGTCCACCAGCGGCCACACCCGGGCCCCGTCGAGCAGCACCTCGTACTCCGTGGTGGCCCCGGGCGTCAGGCCGGTGACCGGCACCAGCGCGTAGTGGTGGCCCGCCACCTGGAAGGTGCGCGCACTGCCGCCCGCCCCGTCGGCGCACCGCACCTCGGCCGTGCACGGGCGGTCGGCCTCGACCCATATCGTGGCCGAACCGCCCGTGTCCCAGTCGACGTACCGCAGCAGTGGCCCCAGACGCAGTCCGGCCATGCGACTCCCCCTCCTCCGTGTCCCCGGTCCCCTGTGATCACGGTACGACGGGGAAGGGGAGCCACGCCTCCCCCTGGCGGGGGAAAGATCGGCCGAAGGGACCGGTCCGGGCGGGTGTTCAGCAGCCGCTGAGGACGTTGCCCAGGGCGGTCTTCTCGCCGGAGTCCATGCTCAGGGCGTAGTGCTGCTTCACCTGGACCCACATCCGCGCGTACGTACAGCGGTAGGCGGTGCGCGAGGGCAGCCACTTGCCGGGGTCGAGGTCGCCCTTGGCCTGGTTGACGTTGTCGGTGACCGCTATGAGCTGCGGGCGGGTGAGGTCGTTGGCGAACTGCTGGCGCTTGGAGGTGGTCCAGGCGTTCGCGCCGGAGCGCCAGGCCTCGGCGAGCGGAACCATGTGGTCGATGTCGATGTCGGAGGCCGCGGTCCAGGTGGCGCCGTCGTACTCGGAGTACCAGCTCCCGCTCACCGCGGCGCAGGCGGAGTCCTGGACGACGTTGACCCCGTCCCGCTTGAGGACGGTCTCGCGGGTGTTGCAGCTGCCGGAGACGGTGCTCCAGTGCGGGAAGAGGTCACGGCTGTAGCCGCTGGTGGAGCCCTCGGTCCTGGGCGTGACCGTCGCGAGGTAGGAGCGGGCGGCCGCGGCGCTGATGGGGGTGGGCGGGGCGGCCTGGGCGGCGGGCGCGCTGACGAGGGACGTCAGGGCGGCGAGCGCGGCGGCCGAGGCCAGCACGCCGATGCGACGCGCGTAGACAACGGAGGTGAGTGCCATGAGGGCTCCCTGGATGCGGGGGGTGTGGCCGTGCGGCCCCGGCGGGGCGTGGCCATGCTTGCGGCGCCGGGTTTCGCTTGGGTGGGCGCCAGGTGACAGCCTGACGACATGAGCACGTCACATCAAGGCGTCCAAGCCCCCTCATTTAAACGGAAGTTGACATTTCGCCCCGTGGCCGCCCTCGGGCGCGCCCGGGCCGAGGGGGGCGACGGCGGCGATGAGCCCGGCGCGACGGGTACCGCCAAGACCCCGGCCATGCCGGGTCCGGGTGTACGGAGGTGCAGGGCTCGGCCCCCGGGTCGCGGGGGGCGTCGAGCGTCAGGCCGCGGGAGCTCGCCCGCCGGGGGTCGGCGGGGGAGTGGGGAGTCGCCGAGGCCGGGCGCCGTGGCGCCGTAGCGCTGAGGCCGAGCGCTCGCCGCGCCCGGCCGTACCGCACGGCGACGCCCGGTTCGGCGCGCAGCGAGGTGCTCGGCGCGCTGTCGAGCACGATGTGGCGGGCCTGGAGCTGACGAGGTCCTCGTCCCCGGGGCGCGCGACGGACGTTCCCCGGACCAGTCCAGCTCGTGGCGCTCGCAGGCCCCGCGCCGGATCATCTGCGCGTAAACGTCGGGCAGTTCGTCCCGCAGGGCGTTGTGTGCGGCACCGGGCGGGGCGTGCGCCCGGTTCGCCTGGGGTACGGTCGGCCGCCGCCAGCCGAGGGATGGCCATCGGGGCCAGGCGTCCGTACCCCGTGGCCGGGTGCGCGCGGTCGCGACGGTGTGAGGTCGCGCGACGCGGGGCGCCGGAGGGGCGGGTGTCCGGAGCGGGCATGGGTCGCGGGGCACTGCCGGCCGGGCGTTCCCGGCCGGCGGCCCGTGACCGGCAGAGCCGCCCGGGTCGACCACCCGCCGGGTGCGATCGGCGCAGAACGACGTCAGCCGCCCACCGGGCGGTGGGCGGCTGACGTCTGCTGCGGAAGGGCGGCGCGCTCGTGTGTGCGCTTGTGTGCGGCTCCGGCTTACGCCTCCGACACCGTGACGCGGATCGAACCGTCCGGGGCGGGCGTGACGCGCAGGGCGGTCAGGTCGGGGACGTGGACCGTGGGGGCGTGGGCGACCGCGCGCGGGCCCACGCCGATCACACGCATGCCTGCTGCCCGGCCTGCGGCGATGCCCGCGGCGGAGTCCTCGAAGACGATGCAGTCGGCCGGGTCCACGCCCAGGGCGGCCGCGCCCTTGAGGAAGCCCTCCGGGTGGGGCTTGCTGGACTCGACGGATTCGGCCGTGATCCGTACGGCGGGCATCGGCAGGGCGGCGGCGGTCATCCGCGCCGTGGCCAGGGCCGCGTCGGCGGAGGTGACCAGGGCGTGCGCCAGGCCGTCCAGCGAGGCCATGAACTCGGGGGCGCCTGCGACAGGGACCACGCCGTCGGTGTCGGCGGTCTCGCGGGCCAGCATCACCGCGTTCTCGGCCCGGTTGACCTCCATCGGGCGGTCCGGGAGCAGGACGGCCATGGTGGCGTACCCCTGGCGGCCGTGGACCACCTTGAGTGCTTCCTGCGGGTCAAGGCCGTGGGAGAGCGCCCAGTCGCGCCAGCAGCGTTCGACCACCGCGTCGGAGTTGACGATGGTGCCGTCCATGTCCAGGAGCAGGGCCTTGGCGCTGAGGACGACGGGTGCGGTGGTGGTGCTGGCCGGCATAGACGGGGCTCCAGACGGGCGGGAAAAGAGAACAAGTGGTTCCGCCCACCGGTCAGGGAGTGAGGGCGGAACCACTTTGTTCCTACACGATACAAAACGTGGAGCGGTTCGCGCCACCGAACGGGGTGTGACCCCTGTCCCTTCTCGCGCCTGCATGCGGGGCGGCGCCGCGCCGCGCTGGTGCTACCCCGCAGACGGGCGTGCAGGGGTGTTGAGTCGAGCCGCGTACGCGTCCGTGAGGATGCTGCAGGTGCACCAGTCGCCTGCGCACGGAGTGCCGGCCTCCGCGCCGTAGGGGCCGAGGCCGGCCATGAGGCGGAGTACTTCGGCACGTTCCGGCGCGGTGAGAGTGGGGAGTGTCGCGGGGGACGGCCGCGGCTGCCAGGCGGCCGGATCATCCTCCACGTCACCGATGGCCCGTGCGTCAATGAACACGGTGTAGAGGGGATGCTCGGGAAAGTCGTTGAGTCGCAGGACCCACCAGTGACCTCCTACCCGGGCCGCGTGGCAAAAGACAGCTGTGCCCGTGTCGTTCCACGTGGCTTCCGAGGGCAACGTCGGGAGAGGGACCATGCCTGAAGCTCCGGGGTCGATGCGTCGGGTGCGGACTACTGGGAGGCCGTGCGTGATGGGCAGGGAATGGGGCACGACGGTCGTGGTCGTGCTCGAGACGAACGCCAAGCACACCAAGGCCGGCCGAGCGCCCGCGCCGGCGCGGGCGTTGGACTGCCGCACGCCTCCTGGCCCAACCAGGTCGAGCCGGTCTTCTCCGCCCGGACCCGCCAGGTCGTCCGCCACGGCGACTGCGCCCGCCGCGACGACCTGATCGAGAAGCCCGAGGCCCACGTGATCAGGCACAGCGAGACCGCCAAGCCCTGCCGGTGGACCTGCGAAGGCACGTACGCCGCTCAAGGCAGCCTGATCAACACCCAGCACGAACTTCTGCGGAGCGGCACTAGCCCTCCAGGGCCCGGCGGGTCACGGGGCCGTAGACGCCCCACTCCTCGCCATCGATGCCGTTCTCGAACTGGAACGTCGACACCGCCCGCTCCACCCGCGCGTCGAACCGGCCGTTGATCCTGCCGCGGTACAGGCCCTGGTCCGCCAGCAGCCGCTGCAGCGTCTCCACTTCCGCACCCGAGTCCCCGTACCGCAGGGTCGAGCCCTGCACGGGAGCCGAGGGCTTGGGGCCGGGGGAACCGCTCGCGCTCGGTGACGGGCCCGCGGAGGTCGACGGGGACGCGGACCGTGAGGGGCTCGGCGAGGCGGACGGGGACGCCGACCGGGAGGCGCTCGGCGACGGGGAGCGCGAGGCCGAGGGCGACGGGCCGGACGCCGAGGCGGACGCAGTCCGGGAGGAGTCGGGCGGGGCGACGCTGACCGCGGGCGCGGACGGTTTGGCGTCGAGGAGTGTCACCTCGTCGCCCGGGGAGTCGGGCATCGTCCACAGCGCCATGGCCGTGCCGCCGACGGCGACCACGGCGGCGGCACCGAGCAGGAGCGGCAGCAGCCGCCGGGGAGCGGAGGCGGAGCGCTTCTCCGGGCCCCCGCCCCCGCCCCCCGCCCCGGATTCGTACGTGTACCCGAGCCCCCCGCCGGACGCCCCGGTCCGCGGGGCACCGGGCGTGGGAGGGCCGCCCTCCGGGACGGCCTGCAGCCGCACCGTGTCGGCCGCCCCCGGCGCCGACCCGTGGGCCGCCCCCCGCCCCGCGTCCGAGCCCGCCCCGGCCGCGGCTGCCCGGGCAGCAGGACCCGGTCCAGCGCCAGGCCACGGCCCGGAGCCCGCGCCCGGCCCGGAGCCCGCGCCCGGCCCGGAGTCCGGGACCGTCGGCCACGTAGGGTGCTGCGGCGGCACGGGGGTGCCGTACGCCGGGGTGTCGTTCGGTGACGACGGGACCACCCCGCGCGGTCCCGGCGGTCCCGGCGGTCCCGGTGGCTGTGGCGCCGGCGCCGCCCCGCGCGGTACGGACGTCGGCGGCCGCTCCGGGGAGTCCGGTACACCGGGGTCGGACAACGTCACGTACGGACGGATGCGCATGGGGTCGAAACCCGCACTCGGCGCACACCCGCACCCGGCGCCGGACGCGCCGCAATCCGGACAGTGTTTACCGCTCACTGGAATCCTCCCTGGCCATTGCCTGCGATTATGCAGACCCGTCAAGGCCCTCCCAACCCGCCCGAGAGGCCATAACCGGACACACCGCTCAGGATGGAGATGTTGATCCGGCCTGAGGAGGAATCGATGGCGCAGGATGTGACCAAGGAGGCCGCGGACTCCGCTTCCGGCCCGCAGAAGTCCGGCCCCGCCGCCGAGCACGCCTCCCGCGAGGTGCTCGTCTCGATCGGAGCGCTGCTGCTGGGCCTGCTGATCGCCGCGCTCGACCAGACCATCGTCTCCACCGCCCTGCCGACCATCGTCAGCGACCTCGGCGGCATGGCCCACCTGTCGTGGGTCGTCACCGCCTACATGCTCGCCGCCACCGCGGCCACCCCGCTGTGGGGGAAGCTCGGCGACCAGTACGGCCGCAAGAAGCTCTTCCAGTACGCCATCGTCCTCTTCCTGATCGGGTCGGCCCTGTGCGGCATCGCGCAGAACATGCCCCAGCTCATCGGGTTCCGCGCCCTGCAGGGCCTGGGCGGCGGAGGGCTGATGGTGCTGTCGATGGCGATCGTCGGCGACATCGTCCCGCCCCGTGAACGAGGCAAGTACCAGGGCCTCTTCGGCGGTGTCTTCGGTGCGACCAGCGTGCTGGGCCCGCTGTTGGGCGGCCTCTTCGTGGACCACCTGTCCTGGCGCTGGGTCTTCTACATCAACCTCCCCATCGGTATCGTCGCGCTCGTCGTCATTGCCGCATCCCTGCACATTCCGGTCCGCTCCTCGAAGCACACCATCGACTACCTCGGCACCTTCCTCATCGCCTGCGTCGCCACCTGCCTGGTGCTCGTCGCCTCCCTCGGCGGCACCTGGGGCTGGGGCTCCGTCCGGATCGTCGGTCTCGCCGTCCTCGGAGCCGTCCTCCTCCTCTTCTTCGTCTTCGTGGAGCGCAAGGCAGCCGAACCCGTCCTGCCGCTCGGCCTGTTCCGCGTCCGCACCTTCACGCTCTGCTCGGTGATCAGCTTCGTCATCGGCTTCGCGATGTTCGGCGCGATGGTCTACCTGCCGACCTTCCTCCAGGTCGTCCAGGGCGTGTCACCGACCATGTCCGGAGTCCACATGCTGCCGATGGTGATCGGCATGCTGATCTCCTCGACCGCGTCCGGCCAGGTCGTCAGCCGCACCGGCCGGTGGAAGGTCTTCCCGATCGCCGGAACCGCCGTCACCGCCGTCGGACTGCTCCTCCTGCACCAGCTGCACCGCACCACCTCCACCTGGGAGATGAGCGTCTACTTCTTCGTCTTCGGCGCGGGACTCGGCCTGGTCATGCAGGTGCTCGTCCTGGTGGTGCAGAACGCCGTCAGTTACGCCGACCTCGGCGTCGCCACCTCCGGTGCCACCTTCTTCCGCTCCATCGGCGCCTCGTTCGGCGTCGCGATCTTCGGCACGGTCTTCACCAACCGGCTGGACGACGAACTCGCCACCGCGTTCGTGGGCGTCACGCTGCCGCCCGGCGTCGGGCCGGCCCAGCTGGAGGCCGACCCCCGTTCCGTCGCCGAGCTCCCCGCCGCCCTGCAGACGCGTGTGCTCGACGCCTACTCCACCGCCATCACCGACGTCTTCCTCTACGCGGTGCCGATCGTCCTCATCGCCTTCGTCGTCGCCTGGTTCCTCAAGGAGGACACCCTCCGCGGCTCGGTCACCGCACCCGACGTGACGGAGACCCTCGCCTCCAACCCGGTCCACCGCTCGTCCCGCGACGAGGTCGCCCGCGCGCTCTCGGTGCTCGGCACCCGCGAGGGCCGACGGCACGTGTACGAGAAGATCACCGAGAAGGCCGGCTACGACCTGCTGCCCGCCGCGAGCTGGCTGCTGCTGCGGATCAACAAGTACGGCTTCGCGGACCCCGCCGAGCTCGCCGAACGCACGAACGTGCCGCTGAAGGTCATCACGGACGCCGCCCGTCAGGTCGAGGGCCGCGGCCTCGCCGTACGGGACGGGCTGCCGCTGGTCCTGACCGACGCGGGACGCGCGAGCGCGGCCCGGCTCTCCGCCGCCCGGGAGGACTCCCTCGCCGAACTCCTCGGCGACTGGTGGGGTCCGGACCGCCCGACCGACCTGATCGCACTGGTCCGGGAGATCAACAGGGAGCTCTGTGGTTCCGACGCCGAGGAGCCCTACGACGCCGCCCCGCGGCGCGACCACGCCGCGCCCTAGCCCTCCGCCCGGCGTGACGCGGCCCGGCCCGCCCCGCCGTCAGACCGACGGTGCCGGCCGCAGGGTCTTTTCGAACCAGTGCTCCGCGTACGGGCCGGAGCTGTACGGCGGTATCTCCGCGTACCCGTGCCGCGCGTACAGCGCCCGGGCTTCCACGAGGTCGGACCGGGTGTCCAGCCGGACGCGCTCGACGCCCATCTCGCGGGCCTCCTCCTCCAAGGCGGCGAGCAGGGCCGCGCCGCCTCCGGTACCGCGGGCGCGGGGGTCGACGTACACCTTGGTGAGCTCGGCGGTGGCGGGGTCGAGCCGGCGTATCCCGCCGCACGCCAAGGGCTCGCCGTCCCACCGGCCGACGACGAACCGGCCCGTCGGCGGTACCAGCGCGTCGTCCGGGAAGTCCACGAGTCCCTCGTCGACCTCCGTGTCGGTGACCGGCCGGTTCCAGTACCGGCCGGCGACCTCCGCGTAGTACGCGCGCCGCAGCAGGACGGCGTCCGGGGTGGTGACGTGCTCGGGCGCCACGGTCCACGCACCGGACCGGGACAGGCCAAGGCCCCCGCCGTCCGTGATCGTGCCGACCGCACCGCCCGGGCCCGTGGTGGGCGGGACGGCCCTCGCGCTCTGCTCGCGCTGTTCGCTGTATGTGTTCATGGGGTCATTGTGGAGTTCGCGCCGAAACTCCCGCGTGGAATATCCACAGCCCCGGGCCGATGATAGGAAAAAGACCATCCGTGCACGTGGAGGGTGTGAACCGTCATGTCGGAGCATCCGGACTGTGCCCTGATCCGCCGCGGTTACGAGGCGTTCGGCAAGGGCGACATGGAGACGCTGAGCACGCTGATGACGGCCGACGTCATCCACCACGTGCCCGGCAGCAGCCCGCTGTCCGGGCACCACAAGGGGCGGGAAGCCGTCCTCGACCTCTACCGCCGGCTCGGGCAGGAGACGAACGGCACGCTCCGCCTCCACCTGGAAACGGTCCTCGCCGACGGCCGCGGCCACGTGATGACGTTCCACACGTCCCGCGCGGACCGGGGGGACCGGGGCATCGAGATCCGCGGCGGCCTCTTCTTCACCGTCATCGGCCACAAGATCACCGACATCGACGAGTGCACCGAGGACATCGACGAGATGGATGCCTTCTGGAGCTAGCCGTCCAGGCCCGGGCGGGAAGAACCGGCCCCGCCCCGGTCCCCGCCCCGCCCCCGCCCCGGCCGCGCCCCGCCCCGGCCGCGCCCGGCCCGCCCCGGACCCGGCGCGTGCCCGGTCAGGCCTTCTTCGGCGCCGCCTGCTGCACGACCTCGAACGACCACACCGACGAACCCGAGGCCGCCGGCTTCGGACGCTCGCCGCCGCCCTCACCGCCGCCCCCGCCCTGGTGAGCGGCCTTCATCGGCCCCTCCATCCACGCCTGGAAGTCCTCCTCCGAACGCCACCGCGTGTAGACGAGGTACTGGTCGGTGCCCTCCACCGGGCGCAGCAGTTCGAACCACTCGAAGCCGTCCGAGTTCTCCACGGTGCCCGCCCGGGAGGCGAAGCGCTTCTCCAGCACCTCGCGCTGCTCGGCCGGGACGGTGAGCGCGTTGATCTTTACCACGCTGGGCACATGACACCTCTCAGGTAACGCGGGCCGGGTCTCGAACCCGGCCTCGACGACGTGCCTGCAGTCTCCTACACCGGTCCGTCACGGCGTCGTGACGGCACGTTCCCGCAGTCCGGAAGAGTCGCCCGCGCGCCTCCGCGCGCATCGCCGCGGGCCCGCGGCGATCCGTTGATCTTCCGGTTGTTCGAGCGGGCCGTCCGGGGCATCGCGCGGAGGATATCGTCGTCCCGGTAATCACACGCGGTATGAAGTGCGGCAGCCAGGCGAAGTCGGGGTTGCGGTCAACAGGGCGGGAGGCCGGCGAGGCGTGGCGAACGCGGCGGAGCACAGTGGTGTGAACGGACATGCCGGGGACATAAGCGGTGGCGGCGGGCTCGGGGCGGCCCGCCTCCTGCTGTGGGCGCTGGCGGGCGCGCTCGCCGTCAGACAGGCCGCCGCGGTACTGCGCGTGCCGCCCGGAGACTGGCTGAGCGGGTTCCACCTCCCCGGCAGCCTGCCCGGCTCCCTCTACGAGGCCGGTGCAGGCCAGTTCACCGGCACGCCCTTCGCCGGGCTGGTCCTGAAACCGCTGACCGGCTTCGCCGCACCGTCGCTGGAGGTCGCCTGGACCTGCGTCACGCTGCTGTGCGTCGCCGCCATCGGGCTCGTCGCCGCGCGCGGCCTGCCCGACCCGGTGCCGCGGCGCACCGCGCTGCTGGCCGCGCCGGTCCTGACCGCGCTGCTGATGGTCTCGCTGCCCGTCCGCGAGGCCGCCTCGCCCGGCCAGACCGCCGTCCTGCCGGTCCTGCTGGTGCTGCTGGCCGTCTTCCGGGTTCCCGCCGACCGGCCCGCCGGCCTCCTCATCGGGCTCGCCGCCGCCCTCCAGCCCGCGCTGTTGCTCTTCGCCCCGCTGCTGTGGTTCTCCGGGCGCCGGCCCGCCGCGCGCACCGCCGCCGCGGCCTTCGCCGGAGCCACCGCGCTGTCCTGGGCGGCCCTGCCGCGCGACTCGTGGACGTACTGGTCCCAGCACCTCGCCGGGACCGGCCTCGGCGGCGCCCCCGACGGCCTCGCCAACCAGTCCGTGCACGGCGCGCTGCTGCGCCTCGGGCTCACCGGACCCGGCGAGATCGCGCTGTACGCCGTCCTCGCCGCCGCGATCGTGTGGATCGCCCTGCGCCGCGCCGTCCGCTACGCGGGCGACGGACAGCTGTTGCTCGCGGTCGCCGTCACCGGCTGTGCGGCCGTCGCCGTGTCCCCGGTCGGCTGGCGCCACCAGCTGCTGTGGGTGCTGCTCGCCGTCGCCGGGAAGGTCGGCAAGCGCGCGGCGGACCGGCCCGTGTGGCCCGTGGCCGTGGTCCTCGCGCTGACCCTGCCGAGCGACGTGCTGCTGCCGAACCTGGCCGCCCTGGCCCCCGTACGCGACAACGTGCTGCTCCTCGCCGCGCTGGCCGCCGCCTGCGCCGTACCGTTCCTGCCGCGTTCGGCGCCGCACTGGGGCGTCCCCGTACCGACCGCGTACGGACGTCCGGCGGCCGCCCGGTGGGCGTGGGTGCCGCTGCTGCCGTTCTGGCGGCGTGTGCTCTCCCGCCCGAACCTGCTGCTGGAACTCCTGCTGATACGGGTCGGGTACTCGCTGTACTCGCACATCCGCGCCGCGGCCCCCACCAGCCGCTCGCTCGCCGAGGGCAACGCCGACCAGATCCACGGGATCGAGAAGGCGCTCGGCATCGACATCGAGCACGCCGTGAACCACGCCGTGGTGAACACGCCCTGGCTGGAGGCGTTCTTCAACTTCTACTACACCTCGTTCCACTTCGTGGTCCCGCTGGCGATCCTCGGCGTGCTGTACTGGCGCCGGCCCGGCGACTACCGGTGGGCGCGGGCCTCCCTGGGCCTGGCGACCGTGCTCGCGCTCGCCGGGTTCTGGCTGTACCCGCTCGCACCGCCGCGGCTGATGCCCGCACTCGGCTTCATCGACACGGTGCACGGGCCCCAGGACCTGGCCAACCCGTCGTACGGAGCCATGACCGCGATCTCCAACCAGTACGCGGCCATGCCCTCGCTGCACTTCGGGTGGTCGCTGTGGTGCGGCATCGTCATCGTGGTGCTGGCCCCGAAGGGCTGGCAGAAGCTGCTGGGTGCGCTGCACCCGCTGATCACCGTGTGCGCGATCGTCGCCACCGCGAACCACTGGGTGCTGGACGCGGTGGGCGGGGCGGTCGTGGTGGCCGCCGGATTCGGGCTCGTGTACGTGCTGTCCGGGCCGCGCGGAGCCGTCGCCCCGGCGGGGGGCGTGTCCCTGCCGAAGCCGCGCGGGGCGGCCGAGGGGGAGTCCGACGCGGGGGTGGACGCGGGGGTGCCGGTCGCTGCGCGGCGGCGCTGAGGCGGGGGTGTTCCCGGGGGCGCTGCCCCCGGACCCCCGCGCCTCAAACGCCGGCGGGGCTGGATGTGGGGCCGGCCGGGGTGGATGTGGTGCCGGCCGGGGTGGAGGGGGCGCCGGCGGGGGCTGGATGGGGCGTCGGCGGGGGCTGGATGGGGCGCCGGCCGGGGTGGATGTGGTGTCGGCCGGGGTGGATGGGGCGCCGGCGGGGGCTGGATGTGGCGTCGGCGGGGGCTGGATGGGGCGCCGGCGGGGCTGGATGGGGTGCCGGCCTGGGTGGGTCAGCCGCGGGTCACCCGTAGTTCCTTGATGCCGTTCAGCCAGGCCGCGCGCAGGCGGCGCGGGTTCTCGCCGGTCAGGCGGAGGTCCGGGAGGGCGTCGGCCAGGGCGTTGAAGATCAGGTCGATCTCCATGACAGCCAGGGACTTGCCGAGGCAGAAGTGCGGGCCGCCGCCGCCGAAGCCGAGGTGCGGGTTCGGGTCGCGGGTGATGTCGAAGAGCTCCGGGTTCCGGAAGACCTCGGGGTCGTGGTTGGCGGAGGAGTAGAACATCCCCACCCGGTCGCCCGCCTTGATCTTCTGGCCGCCCAGCTCGGTGTCCTGCGTGGCGGTGCGCTGGAAGGAGACCACGGGCGTGGCCCAGCGCACGATCTCCTCCGCGGCCGTCGAGGGGCGCGTGGCCTTGTACAGCTCCCACTGCTCGGGGTGGGTCAGGAAGGCGTGCATGCCGTGGCTGATGGCGTTGCGCGTGGTCTCGTTGCCCGCGACGGCCAGCAGCAGCACGAAGAAGCCGAACTCGTCGGAGCCCAGATTGCCCTGGCCCTCGGCGGCCACGAGCTGCGTGACGATGTCCTTGGCCGGGCACTCCTTGCGGGCGGCGGACAGGTTCATGGCGTAGCCGATGAGTTCCATGGCCGCGTTGGCGCCGACCTCTTCGGTGATCGCGTACTCGGGGTCGTCGTAGGCGATCATCTTGTTCGACCAGTCGAAGATCCGCGAGCGGTCCTCCTGCGGTACGCCGATCAGCTCGGCGATGGCCTGGAGGGGCAGCTCGCACGCCACCTGGGTGACGAAGTCGAAGCTGCCGTCGGCCGAGGCGGCCGCGGCCTCCTCGACGATCTTCCGGGCACGGTCGCGCAGGGCGTTCTCCAGGCCGCGGACGGCCCGAGGGGTGAAACCGCGCTGCACGATCTGGCGCACGCGGGTGTGCTCCGGCGGATCCATGTTCAGCATGATCAGTCGCTGGGCATCAATGGCATCACGCGGGATGTGCTCGTTGAAGCGGATGATCGCCGTGTTGACGGTCGAGGAGTACAGCTCGGGGTGCGTGGACACGTACTTGACGTCCGCGTGTCGCGTCACGACCCAGTAGCCCTCGTCGTCGAAGCCGGTGATCCCCCGCCGCTGCGGGCACCACCACACCGGAGCGGTCTGCCGCAACTGGGCGAACTCCGGAAGCGGGACGCGGCTTTGGAGCAGGTCGGGGTCGGTGGCGTCGAAGCCTTCGGGCAGCGCGGGGCAGGACATCGGGCGACTCCAAAGTCTGACGGCCCATCAGATGTTGGCTCGAAGGTAGTAACGAGTTCCAGAAGTGACAAGGGTCGGCGCGCCAACTGGTGCGTGTGGAATCCGTGCAGGCCGCGTGCAAGACCCTTGCGTGGCGGGGCCCGTAGTCATAAGACTGCGGAGAGAACTAGAACGCGTACTAGTTCGGGCGGGGCGCCGGGACGGCCCGCCGCGCTGGCGCTGTGCAGGAGAGGACGAGCTCATGGCCGCGGAACCCGTCATCGTCGAAGCCGTACGCACCCCCATCGGCAAGCGCGGGGGTGCGCTCGCCAACCTCCATCCCGCCTACCTGCTCGGCGAGACCTACCGCGAACTGCTGGCACGGACCGGCATCCAGCCCGACTGCGTCGAGCAGATCGTCGGCGGCACCGTCACCCACGCCGGCGAGCAGTCGATGAACCCCGCCCGCAACGCCTGGCTCGCCATGGGACTCCCGTACGAGACCGCCGCGACCACGGTGGACTGTCAGTGCGGCAGCTCCCAGCAGGCCAACCACATGGTCGCCAACATGATCTCGGGCGGCGTCATGGACATCGGCATCGCCTGCGGCGTCGAGGCCATGAGCCGGGTGCCGCTGGGCTCGGGGTCCAAGCACGGCCCGGGCAAGCCCTTTCCGGACGAGTGGAACGTCGACCTCCCGAACCAGTTCGAGGCCGCCGAGCGCATCGCCCGCCACCGCGGCCTGAGCCGCGAGGACGTCGACCGGCTGGGGGTGCTCTCCCAGGAGCGGGCGGCGGCCGCCTGGGCCGAGGAGCGCTTCAAGCGCGAGACGTTCGCCGTGCAGGTGCCGACGACCGAGGAGGAGCAGGCCGCCGGGCAGGGCATGTGGCGGCTGGTCGACCGGGACGAGGGGCTGAGGGACACCAGCATGGAGGCGCTGGCCCGGCTCAAGCCGGTCATGCCGACCGCCGTGCACACCGCCGGGAACTCCTCGCAGATATCCGACGGGGCCGCCGCCGTGATGTGGGCCTCGCGCAAGATGGCCCGCGCCCTCAAGCTGCGGCCGCGCGCGCGGATCGTGGCGCAGGCGCTCGTCGGTTCCGACCCCCACTTCCACCTCGACGGGCCGATCGACGCGACGCGCGCGGTGCTCGGCAAGGCCGGGATGTCGCTGAAGGACATCGACCTGGTGGAGATCAACGAGGCCTTCGCCTCGGTGGTCCTCAGCTGGGCCCAGGTCTTCGACCAGGACCTGGAGAAGGTCAACGTCAACGGAGGCGGCATCGCGCTCGGACACCCCGTCGGTGCCACCGGCGCGCGGCTGATCACGACGGCGCTGCACGAGCTGGAGCGCCGCGACAAGGAGTTCGCGCTGATCACCATGTGCGCGGGAGGCGCGCTGGCGACCGGCACGATCATTCAGCGCCTGTGACCCCGGCAGGCGCGCACTGAACCCATTGGGATGGGAAGACGAAGGCCCCGGTGGCCGGACCTGGGGAGGTCGGCCGTCGGGGCCTTCGCATGCGTGCTGCTCGTGCTGCCGGCGTTGCTCGTGTCGCCGGCGCTGCCTGCACTGTTCTTGCTCGTGCTGTGCGTACTGCTGGTTCTGCGGCGTTCACGCCTGCTTCTACCGCTGGTGCGGGAGCAGGGACGGGTGGTGCTGGTGACGCTGTTCCGGTGTCTGCTGCCACGGGGATGCCGAGCCGGGGTTCGGCTTAGTACCAGTGGTGGGACTGCCAGAAGTTCCAGGCGCCGACGGGGCTGCCGTAGCGGGAGTTCATGTAGTCCAGGCCCCACTTGATCTGGGTGGCCGGGTTGGTCTTCCAGTCGGAGCCCGCGGAGGACATCTTCGAGGCCGGCAGGGCCTGGACGAGGCCGTAGGCGCCCGAGGAGGAGTTCGTGGCGGTGTGGTTCCAGCCGCTCTCGCGGGCCACGATGTTGTTGAACGCCGCGAACTGGGCGGGGTCCTTGATCATCTGCTGCGCGATCGCCTTGGCGTTCATCGGGGCGGCCTGCGCGGGAACCGTGGCGAGCATCGAACCGGCGACGCCCAGGGCGAGGACGGAGCCCACGAGGGCCTTCTTGGAAGCGGCGATGCGGCGGATGACGGTGTGGGACACGGAAAGCCTTTCACAGGGGACAGGGTCTGCCGCATGCATGCCGGAGACATGCGTGAGCCACTCACGCGGTGGAGAGGGGTTCGTCGGCGGCGGGTGAACCACCCGGACCGCCTTGCGACTCATCCAGTTCTACAGACGCCCCGACCCCCTGGCAACGACCGCACTTACTAACGGACCTCGCAGTCGACGAGGATCGGCCCCCCTGTGCCCTGATCATCGTTCGTGCAGGTAGGGGGCGGTTCGGAGGGGGCGTTGAGGGACCATCGAGGTGTACTATCCCGGCTCGTATGTGACGTGGGTCCTGTGGGGCGGGTCACCGGCGAGGGCCCCGAATGTCACGCTACGCGACCATGCGTACCCCTTTCGGGGGGTGGTCGAAAACGGACTAAACCCCCGAATCGAAGGAAATCGGCGCATCGAACGCTGCTTTGCGGGTCGCCCGCCGCAGCGCCTTCAGGAGCGTGGCCCCCAGCGTCAGCGTCAGTACGACGGTCAGCACGGCCCGGCCCAGGTCCCAGCCCAGCGAGGTCGCCAGGCAGTACGCGACGAAGCGCGCCAGGTTCGCCCCCACCGGGTCCCCGGGGTGGAAGGAAATGCCCTGGCCCATGCCTTGCAGGATCACCCAGCCCTGCAGGTTCATGATCGTGCCGTACGCGAACGCGCCCACGCAGCCGTACGCCGCCAGCATCAGCAGCTCCGCCCGCCCCCGGATGCGCTCGGGGCCCGGCAGCAGCCCCGCGCCCAGCGAGAACCAGCCCAGCGCCAGCATCTGGAACGGCATCCACGGACCCACCCCGCCGGTCAGCAGCGCGGACGCGAACATGGTCACCGAGCCGAGGACGAACCCGAAGCCCGGACCGAGGACACGGCCGCTGAGGACCATCAGGAAGAACATGGGCTCCAGCCCGGCGGTCCCCGCGCCGAGCGGTCTCAGCGCCGCCCCGACGGCCGCGAGGACGCCGAGCATGGCCACCGCCTTGGCGTCCATGCCGTTGTCCGCGATGGTCGCGACGACCACGGCGACCAGCAGGGGCAGCAGCGCGGCGAAGAGCCACGGGGCGTCCTGCGCATGGGCGAGGCCGGACTGCCGGTCGGCGAGGAGCGGCCAGCCGAAGGCCGCGACGCCGATGAGGGTGACCAGGACGAGGGCGGCCGCGGCCCGCGGGCCGATCCGCACCGGGCGGCTCGCGGTACGGCCGGGTACGCGGTCGGCGGTAAGGCTCGCGGGGCGGCGCGGGGCGGGGCCGGCGGTGCGGCTCCAGAGGTGGCGGCTCCAGGGGTGGCGGCTCACGGGGCCTCCGCCGGGTCGAGGGGGTCGCGGGCGGGGGAGCCGTCGGCGGCGAGCGCCCGGGCCACCTGGGCCACCGTGAGCCAGTGGCCCGGCGCCAGGATCTTGGCCACCTGGGGGGCGAAGGCGGGGGAGGACACGACGACCTCGGCGGTCGGCCCGTCGGCGACGATCTCGCCGCCGGCCAGGATGACCACGCGGTCCACCAGCTCGGCGGCGAGCTCCACGTCGTGCGTGGCCAGGACGATGGCGTGGCCCTGCGCCGCCAGAGCCCGCAGGATCTCGATCAGGCGGGCCTTGGCGGCGTAGTCCAGACCGCGGGTGGGCTCGTCCAGGAGCAGCAGCGCGGGGCGGCCGGTCAGCACCAGGGCCAGGGCGAGGGCCAGGCGCTGGCCCTCGGACAGGTCCCGGGGGTGCGTGTCGTCGGCGACGTCCGGGAGCAGGGCGGTGACGAGGTCCCGGCAGGTGCCGGGGGCCGCGCCGGCGTCGGAGTCCGCGGCGGCGCACTCGCCCGCGACGGTATCGGCGTACAGGAGGTCACGGGGCTCCTGCGGTACGAGGCCCACGCGCCGGACCATCTCCGGCGGCGGGGTGCGGTGGGGGGTGCGGCCGCCGACGGTCACGGAACCGGAGGCGGGGGCGAGGGTGCCGACCAGGGCGGACAGGAGGGTGGACTTGCCGGCGCCGTTGCGGCCCATGAGGGCGATGACCTCGCCGGGGGCCACGGTGAGGTCGATGCCGTGCAGGACCTCCGTGCGGCCGCGGCGGACGGTGAGGTTCCTGGCTTCGGCCGGCGCCGTGGCGTTCCCCGCGCCGTGCCCCGGGCCGGGGGCTTCGGCGGGGGGCCCGTTCCGCCGGAGCAGGCGCGCGAGCAGCCCGGGGGCTCCGCTGACGGGGGCTCCGCCCCCGGACCCCCGCGCCTCGAACGCCGGCGGGGCTGGATGGGTCGGCTGCGGTGCGTCGGGAGGGGTGGAGCGGGTGGGGGCCGGGTGGGGCGTGCGGCCGGGCGGGTTCGGCGGGGTCGGACGGTCCGCCGGGGGCGGGGGTGTCGCCGGGGACGGGGGCGGGGTGGGGGACAGGCGGGCGCGGAGGGGGGTGGCCCGGCGGCGGGCGTCGCGGACGGACAGGGGGAGCGGGGACCACCCCGCCAGGCGGCCCAGGGAGACCACCGGCGGGTGGACGGGCGAGACGGCCATGATCCCGGCCGGGGTGCCGAGGACGGGGGCCGCCCCCGGGGCGGGCAGGAGCAGCACCCGGTCGGCGTACTGCACCACCCGCTCCAGCCGGTGCTCCGCCATCAGGACGGTGGTGCCGAGGTCGTGCACCAGCCGCTGGAGCACGGCCAGGACCTCCTCCGCCGCCGCCGGGTCCAGCGCGGACGTCGGCTCGTCCAGCACCAGGACCTTCGGGTGCGGGGTCAGCACCGAGCCGATCGCCACCCGCTGCTGCTGGCCGCCCGAGAGGGTGGCGATGGGCCGGTCGCGCAGCTCGTTCAGGCCGAGGAGGTCCAGGGTCTCCTCCACCCGGCGCCGCATCACCGCGGGAGCCAGGCCCAGGGACTCCATCCCGTACGCGAGCTCGTCCTCCACCACGTCCGTCACGAAGTGCGCGAGGGGGTCCTGACCCACCGTGCCGACCACGTCCGCCAGTTCGCGCGGCTTGTGCGTGCGCGTGTCGCGGCCCGCGACCGTCACGCGCCCGCTCAGCCGCCCCCCGGTGAAGTGCGGGACGAGCCCGGAGACCGTCCCCAGCAGGGTGGACTTGCCGACGCCCGACGGCCCCACGAGGAGCGTCAGCTCGCCCTCCGGGACCACCAGGTCGACGCCCCTCAGGGAGGGGGCGTCCGTCCCCTCGTAGGTGACCGACACCTGCTCGAAGCGGATCACTGCGAAGCCTCCTTGGGCGGTACGGGTGCCACGAAGGCGGGCAGCAGGCCGATCAGGACCGCGGCCGCCGGCCAGAGCGGCAGGCCGGGCGCGACCAGCGGGACCACGCCGGGGTGCAGGCCCTCGGGGTCGAGGGTGCCCGCGCGGACGAGGAGGGCGGCGACGGCCGCTCCCGACCCGGCGACCAGCCAGGCGCGCGCACCCCACCGGTCGGGGCGGTAGCGGGTCCGCACCGACCGGCGCCCGCCGAGCCGCAGGCCCGCGAGGGCCAGGACCAGACCGATGCCGAGTACGGGGAGCCCGTACGCGGCCCCCTGCGCGGCCAGCAGCCCGTACGTGCCGGCGCACATGCCGAGCAGGCCGCCGAGGGTGAGGACGTTGGTGGTGTGCCGGACGGCGGGCGGGACGTCGGCCGTGCGGCCGTAACCGCGGGCGTCCATCGAGGCGGCGGTGGCGACGGAGCGCTCCAGGGCGCCCTCCAGCACCGGCAGGCCGATCTGGAGGACGGCCTTGACCCCGCCGGTGGGGCGGCCGCGCAGCCGGCGGGCGGTCCGCAGCCGGACGACGTCGGCCACCATGTTCGGGGCGAAGGTCATGGCGACGACGACGGCGACCCCGGCCTCGTACAGCGCGGCCGGGAGGGACTTCAGCAGCCGGGCGGGGTTGGCGAGCGCGTTCGCGGCGCCCACGCAGACGAGGAGGGTGGCGAGCTTGGCCCCGTCGTAGAAGGCGAAGACCAGTTGCTCGGCGGTGACCCTGCCGCCGAACCGGATCCCCTGCGCCCAGGCGGGCAGCGGGACCTCGGGGAGCGTGAACAGGGTGTGCGAGCCGGGGATGGGGGAGCCGAGCAGCATGGAGAAGAGGAGGCGCAGGCCGATGACGAACAGGCCGAGCCTGAGGAACGCCCCGTAGGAGCGCGCCCAGGGCGCGGAGGTCCGCCGGGCCGCGACGACGTAGCCGGCCACGCCCACGATCAGGCCGAGGACGAGCGGGTTGGTGGTGCGGGAGGCGGCGGTGGCCAGGCCGAGGGCCCAGAGCCACCACGCACCCGCGTGCAGGGCGTTGCCGCGGGTCGCCAGCGGCGGCTGCCAGGGCCTGCTGCGCTCGTACGGACCCCCCGGCGCGGGATCGGCCGGCTGCCCGGCGCCACCGCGGCGGCCGTACGGAACCCCGCACGCGGGCCCGCCGTCGGACCGACCGGCGCGGGAGCCGGAGCCGGCCACGGTGCGGGGGCGGGGGCCGGCCGGGGCCCCGGACGCCGGGACGGCGGGTCCGTCGGGACCGGCCGGGGCCGCGCCCGGCTCCGACCCGGACGCGGGGCCGCCGCCGGAGCGGGCCCGGCAGACGGCAGCCCGCGCCGCGTCGGCCTGCGCCGCGTCGGTGGCCGCGTACGGCTGCGCCGCGTCGGGTTGCGCCGCGTCGGGTTGCGCCGCGTCGGGTTGCGCCGTGTGGGTCCGCGCCGTGTCGGCCTGCGCCGCGTCGGGGCGCGCCGCGTCGGCCCGTGCCGCGTCGGCCCGCGCCGCGTACGGCTGCGCCGCGTCGGGTTGCGCCGTGTGGGCCCGTGCCGTGTCGGGTCGTGGGGCGTCGGTGTGTGCCGCGTACGGGTGGGCGGTGTCGGTCCGCGCCGTGTCGGGCTGCGGGGGTGCGGTGTCGGCCCCGGGGCCTCGGGGGTGGTCCGGGTGGGGTGCGGGCGGGGTCATCGGTTGCGGCGGCGGGACTGCCAGATGCCGGCCGCCGCCAGGGCCGCCACCGCGGCGATGCCCGCCAGCAGGCCCGCCGAGGGGCCGCCGCCCGCGGACGCCGTGGGGGAGGGCGCCGCGGAGGGGGAGCCGGTGGCCGCCGGTGCGTCCTCCATCGGCTCCCCGCAGCCCTGCTTCGGGTAGCCGGAGATCGCGCAGAGCAGCGCCGCGCCGTTGTAGCGCAGCGGTTTGGCGACCGCGGCCAGTGCCTCGGCCGTGGTCGCGTCCGGCGCCACCTGCGCGCAGGCCGTGCGCGGCGTTTCCCGGGGCGGGGCCTCGCCCGCCGGGGAGTCCGCGGGGACGCCGAAGTCGACGACCAGGGCCACCCGCTTGCGGCCCTCCGCCGGGGCGGTGGCGCCGCACACCGCGGCGAAGTCGGCCGGGGTCCGCGGCTGCGCCGCCTCGTTCCCGGCGTCCTTGCTCACCGCGAAACGGAAGCCCTGCACGGAGCCGTCCGCCGGACGGGCCGTCGAGGGGCCCTGGGTGGCGTACGTCCACCGGCCGTCCGTGCCGCCGGAGCCGCCCGCACCGTCCCAGAAGGACCAGTAGCGGTAGCCCGCCGCCAGCGCCGGTCCGGCGGCCAGCAGCGACAGGACCGTACCGAGGGCCAGGGCGAAGGCCACGACCCGGGCGGCCGGGCCGCGCGGGTGCGGCGGCGGACGGCGGCGCATCAGAGCTGGTTCTTCTTCCGGCGGCCGCTCAGCAGGATGCCGATGCCCATGCCGGCCGCGGCGCCCGCGCCGACGATCCACCAGACGTTGGCGCCGCCCGAGTCACCGTCCTTGCCGCTGTCCACCTTCGTGGCGCCGGTGTCCGCGCCCTGCGGGGCCGGACCGGTCGCGTTCAGCTGGGCGACGAGGTCGGCGCCGCCGAAGGACTTCGGGTCGGTGCCCGTGGCGTGCGCGGCCAGGATGAGCGTGCCGAGGGCCGCCGGGCTGTCCTTCGCCCAGGGGGCCGCGTTGGCCTTGAGCCACTCCAGCGCGCCCGCCGCCGACTGCTCGTGTCCGGCCGCCGCCAGGGCGATCACCGCGTCGACGGTGTTGCCGGTGTCGGCGGTCGGCTGGTCCGCGCCCGGGGTCAGGGCCGTGAGGTGGCCGTCCTTCTTGAGGGCTTCCGCGAGGTAGCCGGCCGCGCCCTGGGCGGCGGCCGCCGGGTCGGCGGAGGCGGCCGGGCAGACCAGCGGGGCCGCCGGGGTGTCCGTGGTCGACTGGGGCACGGCCGCGCCCCTGCCCAGCCCGGCGAGCGTCGCCGCGGCCGTCGCGTCGGGATTGGCGAGGAGCTTGCCGTCGACGGGCTGGTATGCGAACGCGCCCCGGTCGGCGGCCGGTTCGGCGGCGCAGCCGAGCTGGAAGGGGAGCAGGCCCTCGTACGCCGACTTGCCGGCCTTGGAGCGGACCTCGGCCGGCTTCTCGCCGGCCACCGCGAGCGCGCTGATCACCAGGGCGGTGGAGTTGGCCTCGCTCGGGGAGCCCGGGACGTACGCCCAGCCGCCGTCCTCGTTCTGCACCGACTTCAGCCAGCCCACGGTCTTCGCGACCGCGGCGTCCTGGCCGCCCAGGGCCTTCAAGGCCTGCACGGCCGCGGCGGCGGCGTTGGTGTCGTACATCGTCTTGTCGTCGCACGCCGCGGCCGTGTCGGCGCGGAAGGAGGCGTAGGCGCCGTTCGCGCAGCTCTGGCCGAGCAGCCAGTCGACGGCCTGCGGGGCGGGCTTGACGCCCACCGTGTGCTGGGCGAGCAGCGCGAAGGACTGCCGCCACACGCCGTCGTACGTCGGGTCCTTCTTGCCGTACAGGCCGGAGGGGATCACCGGGGGCGCGGACGGGGAGGCGGGCGGCGCGGTGTCGGCGAGGGCTGCGGGGGCGGCACCCACGCAGAGCACGGCGGAGGCGGCGAGCGCGGCGGCGCTGCGGCGGACGATCATGGGGGCGGGTGCCTCTCGTGCTGGGGAGCGGGAGGCAGGCACGCGCAGGTACCGGGCTCCGGCTCCGTATACCTCGACGGTGCCGGCCGCCGGGGGACCCGGCGGCACGAGCCGCGCACCTCCGCTACGGGGCATTCCGGCTCCCCGCCCGGCGGTGGCCGGGGTGGGTCACGGTTGCGGGTCAGCGCCGGAATCGCACCGGCTTCCCCCCGTACGGAAGTGTGGACGACCCGCCCACTGTACCGGCCCGTCGCTCCCGTGCCCGGGGCGCCGGCCCCCCGCACCCCTTACCGGGCCGCGACCGCGGGTGGCCGTGGTTCCCGTGGTGCCCGTACGGCTCACAGCGCCCGGTACGCCACCGGGTCGCTGCCCGGGACCGCCTCCGCGCGGCCCTGCTTCACCAGGCGCCGCAGGTGCGCCTCCGCTTCCGAGACGGCGATGTTCCGGGAGCCGTACGGGATCTGCTCCCAGGGCCGGTTCCACTCCATCCGCTCAGCCAGCGCCCACGGGGTCAGCGGCTCGGCGAGCAGCTCCCACAGCCCGGTCAGCCGCTCCTCGTGGTGGTCCAGCAGCTCCCGCACCCGGGCGGGGGCGTCGGTGAAGGCGTGCTGATGGGCCGGGAGCACCTCGGCGGGGCGCAGGCGGCCGATGCGTTCGAGGGAGTCGAGGTAGTCGCCGAGGGGGTCGGTGACGCGGGTCACGCCGTGCTCGTCGGGGGCCTCGTACAGGCCGATGTGGGGTGAGATCCCGGGCAGCAGGTGGTCCCCGGAGAAGAGGCGGCCGTTGCCGGGGAGCTGCGCGGGGTGCTCCTCCTCCAGGTGGAGGCAGACGTGGCCGGGGGTGTGACCGGGGGTCCAGACGGCCCGCAGCCGGCGGCCCGCGAGGGGGAGCAGCTCGGTGGGGACGATCTCCCGGTCGGGGACGGCAGCCCGCAGTCCGGGCAGGGTCCGCATGCGGCCGCTCGCGCGGGCGGCGCGGAGCGGGGCGACGTGTTCCTCGGGGGCTCCGGCGGCGGCGAGCTTCTCGCTCATGTAGTCGAACCAGACGCCGGGCTCGGAGGCGCGGGTGCGCACGACGACCTCGGTGTCGGCGGCGTGCATGGCGATCCACGCCCCGGAGGCCTCCCGGACCTGGCCGGACAAACCGTGGTGGTCGGGGTGGTGGTGGGTGATGACGACGCCGTGGACGTCGGAGACGGACGTGCCGAGGGCGGCGAGGCCGCCGGCGAGGGCGTCCCAGGAGTCGGGGTCGTCCCAGCCGGTGTCGATGAGGACCGGCCCGCGGTCGGTGTCGAGGACGTGGACGAGGGTGTGCCCGAGCGGGTTGTCGGGGATGGGGACCTTGACGGCCCAGACGCCCCCGCCGTGGTCGGTGACCTGCGGGGGCACCGGCGGGACCGGGTGCGGGGCCGCCTCCGGCGTCACCCGCGGCGGTGCCTGCGGCATGGTGTGCGACGTGTCCTCCGGCATGGGGGTCCCCTGTCTGTGAAGCCTGTCGGTGCGTCTGCGAAACCTGTCGGTCCGTCTGTGCAACCTGCCGGTCCGTCTGCGCAACCTGTCGGTGCACCTGTCCGTCCACCCGACGGCGAACGAGAACTCGTTGCAGTAGTAGCCCAAGTCGACCATTTTCGCGCGCGTCTGACTAGTCGTTGGATCTTCTTCCCCGTTCCGTCCTGGCCGTGGACTCCTAGAACTAGAACTGGTATCAGTTCGGGAACGCCAAGCCGCAGGAGGCATCAGCCATGACGGAGCTCGTGGAACACGGACAGCTGTTCATCGGCGGGGAGTGGACGGATCCGCTGGGCACCGGGACGATCGAGGTCGTCTCCCCCCACACCGAGCAGGTCATCGGCTCCGTCCCGCACGCCTCGGAGGCGGACGTGGACCGGGCGGTCGCGGCGGCGCGCAGGGCGTTCGACTCCGGGCCCTGGCCGCGGATGGGCCTGGAGGAGCGGATCGCGGTCGTCTCCCGGATCAAGGACGCCATCGCCGTCCGGCACGAGGAGATCGCCCGCTCGATCAGCTCCCAGAACGGCTCCCCGTACTCCTGGAGCGTCCTGGCCCAGGCGCTGGGCCCGATGATGGTCTACGACGCCGCGATCAACGTCGCGCGCGCCTACCCGTATGAGGAGCACCGCCAGGGCGCCCTCGGGCCGATCCTGGTGCGCCGCGAGCCGGTGGGGGTCGTCGCGGCCGTCATCCCGTGGAACGTGCCGCAGTTCGTGGCGGCGGCCAAGCTCGGCCCCGCGCTGCTGAGCGGCTGCTCCGTCATCCTGAAGCCCTCTCCGGAAGCCCCCCTCGACTCCTACATCCTCGCCGACATCGCGCGCGAGGCCGGGGTGCCGGAGGGCGTCCTGTCGATCCTGCCCGCCGACCGCGAGGTCAGCGAGTACCTGGTCGGGCACCCCGGCGTCGACAAGGTCGCCTTCACCGGTTCGGTCGCCGCCGGGCGGCGTGTGATGGAGGTCGCCGCCCGCAACCTCACCCGCGTCACCCTCGAACTCGGCGGCAAGTCCGCCGCCGTCGTCCTGCCGGACGCCGACGTGGCGGCCGCCGTCGCCGGGATCGTGCCCGCGGCCTGGATGAACAACGGCCAGGCCTGCGTGGCCCAGACCCGCGTCCTCGCACCGCGCAGCCGGTACGGGGAGGTGGCCGAGGCCCTCGCGGCCGCGGCGGGCGCCCTCGTCGTCGGGGACCCCCTCGACCCCGCCACCCAGCTCGGCCCGCTGGTGGCCCGGCGGCAGCAGCAGCGCTCCCTGGACTACATCCGCATCGGCCAGGAGGAGGGCGCGAAGATCCTCACCGGCGGCGGCCGCCCGGCGGACCAGGAGCGGGGCTGGTACGTGGAGCCCACCCTCTTCGGCGACGTCGACAACTCCATGCGGATCGCGCAGGAGGAGATCTTCGGGCCGGTCGTCTGCCTGATCCCGTACGGGGACGAGGCGGACGCCCTGCGCATCGCCAACGACTCGGAGTTCGGGCTGAGCGGCAGCGTCTGGACGGGCGACGTCGAGCACGGCATCGAGTTCGCCCGCCAGGTCCGCACGGGCACCTTCAACGTGAACACCTTCAGCCTCGACATGCTGGGGCCGTTCGGCGGCTACAAGAACAGCGGCCTGGGGCGGGAGTTCGGCCCGGAGGGGCTCGGCGAGTACCTGGAGCACAAGATGATCCACCTGCCGGCGGGCTATGAGGCGGGTGCCTGATGGGCGACCGCTGGCAGGTCGAGGTGGACCGCGGGGTCTGCATCGGCTCGGGGATGTGCGTGAACCACGCCCCGGAGGGCTTCGCCCTCGACACCGCGCGCCAGTCGCACCCGCGCGCGGCGCAGACGGACGCGAACGAGCCGGTCCTCACGGCGGCGGAGGGCTGCCCGGTCGAAGCCATCCTGATCACCCTGGCCGCCACGGGGGAGCCGGTGTTTCCGCCGGAGGAGTAGGGGGCGGGGCGTCTGCGGGGCGGGGGCCGGCAGGTGTGTGTGGGCGTCAGAGGAACGGGCCGGGGGGAGCGGCGGACACCGCCCCGAAGCCGGCCCGCCCGTCCCGGGCCGAGGCCGATGGGAAGGGATCCCCCGTATCTGCCCGCCCCCGCTCCACCCGAAGCCCCCGCCCCGCCCCGGGAAGCCCCCACCGGCAGGATCAGGCCTTTTCCGGGGACGTCAGGTCGATCAGCCGGCAGACCGTCTCGATGTCGATCTTGACCTGGGCTATCGAGGCGCGGCCCGACAGCCAGGTGATCAGCGCCGAGTGCCAGGTGTGCTCGATGACGCGGACCGCCGAGAGCTGTTCCGCCGTCGGCGGGGCCTCCAGGCCCATCGCGTCCAGGATGATCGCCGTCGTCAGCCGGGACACGGTGTCCACCTCGGGACTCACGCTGCGGTCCGCGAACGTCAGTGCCCGCACCATCGCGTCGGCCAGGTGCGGTTCCCGCTGGAGGGCGCGGAAGGCCCGCATCAGGGTCTCCGCGACCCGGGCCGCCGGGTCGTCGCCCGCCGGCGGGCGCTTGCGCAGCGTGGCGTGCATGTGCTGGAGCTGGTCCTGCATGGTGGCGACGAGCAGGTGCACCTTGGACGGGAAGTACCGGTACAGCGTGCCGAGCGCGACGCTGGACGACTCCGCGACCTCGCGCATCTGCACGGCGTCGAAGCCGCCCCGGCTGGCCAGTTGGGCGCTGGCGTGCAGGATCCGGCGGCGGCGCGCCTCCTGGCGCTCCGTCAGGGGAGGGGACGCCGGCGTGGTGACGGCCTTCGCTTCCGCTGTCATGTGTCCCGTTCCATGGCGTTCCGTGTCGTGTGCGGGGGCGGATGGGGGGCAGGTCCCGGGCTGATCCGGGGCCAGCATGCCAGGCGCCGGAGTCGTGGCGCGAATCACCTGCTCCGCCTCTTACGGTGTAGTTTCCGGCCGGTAGATTCAATGGTCTTCGACGGATCAAGTCTGAAACTTGTTCTACATTATCCGAGCGGTTACGCTCCGGCGAAAGTGCAGGGAGATGGGGGCCGAGAGTGACCGCTGAGGCCATGGTGGCAAGCCCTTTCAAGGGTTCCGCCACTGACGGCGACCGCCCGATGCGCATCGCACTGCTCACCTATAAGGGGAACCCGTTCTGCGGCGGGCAGGGCGTCTACGTCCGCCACCTCTCGCGCGAGCTCGTGCGCCTCGGACACTCCGTCGAGGTCATCGGCGCGCAGCCCTACCCGGTCCTCGACACCGGCGCCACGCTCACCGAGCTGCCGAGCCTGGACCTCTACCGGCACCCCGACCCGTTCCGGACACCCAAGCGCGACGAGTACCGGGACTGGATTGACGCCGTCGAGGTCGCCACCATGTGGACCGGCGGCTTCCCCGAGCCGCTCACGTTCTCGCTCCGGGCCCGGCGCCACCTCGCCGCCCGCGCCGGAGAGTTCGACGTCGTCCACGACAACCAGACCCTCGGCTACGGCCTGTTGGGCGACCTCGGCGCGCCGCTGGTCACCACCATCCACCACCCCATCACCGTCGACCGGCAACTGGACCTCGACGCCGCCAAGGGCCGCCGCAAGCGTGCCTCCGTGCGCCGCTGGTACGGCTTCACCCGCATGCAGGGCCGCGTCGCCCGCCGCCTGCCCTCCGTGCTGACCGTCTCCGGCTCCTCCAAGCAGGAGATCGCCCAGCACCTCGGCGTCCGGGACGAGCGCATCCACGTCGTCCACATCGGCGCCGACACCGACCTCTGGTCGCCCGACGCCTCCGTCGCCGAGGTCCCGGGCCGCATCGTCACCACCTCCAGCGCCGACGTCCCGCTCAAGGGCCTGGTCCACCTCGTCGAGGCGCTCGCCAAGCTGCGTACCGAGCAGCCCGCCGCCCACCTCGTCGTCGTCGGCAAGCGCGCCGAGAAGGGGCCGGTCGCCCGCGCCATCGAGACGTACGGGCTCCAGGACGCCGTGCGCTTCGTCAAGGGCATCTCCGACGCCGACCTCGTCGACCTCGTCCGCAGCGCCCAGGTCGCCTGCGTCCCCTCCCTGTACGAGGGCTTCTCGCTGCCGGCCGCCGAAGCCATGGCCACCGGCACCCCGCTCGTCGCCACCACCGGCGGCGCCATCCCCGAGGTCGCCGGCACCGACGGCGAGACCTGCCTGGCCGTGCCCCCCGGCGACGCGGGCGCCCTCGCCGCCGCGCTGGGCCGGATGCTCGGCGACCCCGAGCTGCGCGCCCGCCTCGGCGCCGCCGGGCGCGAACGGGTCCTGACCCGCTTCACCTGGGCCAAGGCCGCCGAGGGCACCGCCGCGCACTACCGCGCCGCCATCGCGGCGGCCGCCGCCCGTACCCCCGGTACCCGGTGACCTTCCGCCGTCCCCGCCGGTCCCCCCGATCCACGTCCCACCCCCACCACCCCCGCGACCGCGAAGGCAGGACCCCGTGCTGACCGTCGATTTCTCCCGGTTCCCGCTCGCCGCAGGCGACCGCGTACTCGACCTGGGCTGCGGCGCAGGCCGGCACGCCTTCGAGTGCTACCGGAGAGGCGCCCACGTGGTCGCCGTCGACCGCAACGGCGAGGAGATCCGCGAGGTCGCCACGTGGTTCGCCGCCATGAAGGAGGCCGGCGAGGCCCCGGCGGGCGCCACCGCCACCGCCATGGAGGGCGACGCGCTCGCGCTGCCCTTCCCCGACGACTCCTTCGACGTCGTCATCATCTCCGAGGTGATGGAGCACATCCCCGACGACAAGGGCGTCCTCGCCGAGATGGTCCGCGTCCTCAAGCCCGGCGGCCGCATCGCCATCACCGTCCCGCGCTACGGCCCCGAGAAGATCTGCTGGACGCTCTCCGACGCCTACCACGAGGTCGAGGGCGGCCACATCCGCATCTACAAGGCCGACGAGCTGCTCGGCAAGATGGAGGCCGCCGGCCTCAAGCCGTACGGCACGCACCACGCCCACGGGCTGCACTCCCCGTACTGGTGGCTCAAGTGCGCCTTCGGCGTCGACAACGACCAGGCCCTGCCCGTCAAGGCGTACCACAAGCTCCTGGTCTGGGACATCATGAAGAAGCCCCTCGCCACCCGCCTCGCCGAGCGGGCCCTCAATCCGGTCATCGGCAAGTCCTTCGTGGCGTACGCGACGAAGCCGCACCTCCCCGTCGGCGCCGCCCAGTGACCTCGCCCGGGCGCACCGAGCCGGAACACCTCGTCCTGGACGGCGTACTGACCGCCGAACAGGCCGCGCTGACCGTCGCCGGCATCCTCGCCGCGCAGCGGTCCGACGGCGCCATTCCGTGGTTCCGCGGCCACCACCTCGACCCCTGGGACCACACCGAAGCCGCCATGGCCCTGGACGCGGCCGGCGAACACCTGGCGGCCGAGCGGGCGTACGCCTGGCTGGTCCGCCACCAGAACAGGGACGGCTCCTGGTACGCGGCCTACGCCGACCGGCCCGACGGGGTGGACACCGCCGAGCCGCAGGACGCGAGCCGGGAGAGCAACTTCACCGCGTACATAGCCGTCGGCGTCTGGCACCACTACCTGTCCACCGGCGACGACGCCTTCCTGGACCGCATGTGGCCGGCCGTCTACGCGGCCGTGGAGTGCGTACTGACCCTCCAGCAGCCCGGCGGCGAGATCGGCTGGAAGCGGGAGGCCGACGGCACGCCCGTCACCGACGCCCTGCTGACCGGCTCCTCCTCCATCCACCAGGCGCTGCGGTGCGCCCTGGCGATCGCCGAGCACCGCGGGGAGCCGCAGCCCGACTGGGAACTCGCGGCGGGCGCCCTGCGCCACGCCATCCGGCGCCACCCGGAGCGGTTCCTCGACAAGAACCGCTACTCGATGGACTGGTACTACCCGGTCCTGGGCGGAGCCCTGACCGGCGCCGAGGCGTCGGAGCGCCTCGCGGAGCGCTGGGAGGAGTTCGTGGTCCCCGGCCTGGGCGTGCGCTGCGTCCTGCCGAACCCGTGGGTCACGGGCGGCGAGTCCTGCGAGCTGGCGCTCGCGCTGTGGGCGACGGGGGAGTCCGACCGGGCCCTGGAGGTCCTGCGGTCGATCACGCACCTGCGCGCCGACAACGGCATGTACTGGACGGGCTACGTGTTCCAGGACGAGGCGGTCTGGCCGGTGGAGCAGACGACGTGGACCGCCGGGTCGCTGCTGCTCGCGGTCGCGGCCCTGGGCGGGGACGAGGCCACCACCGAGGTGTTCGGCGGGGCCTCGCTCCCGGCCGGGCTGGAGCCCGACTGCTGCGGCTGACGCCGCTGTGCCGGCTGACGTCGGCGCCGCCGGACGGGCGGGGGCGCCGGCGGTGTCGCCGCCGTCAGCGGCGGTAGAGCCAGCCGGCGACGGCGTGGCCTATGAGGAGGTAGGCCACGGCGGCGACGCCGTAGCCGACGACGACCTGAACCCATTCACGGCTGAAGGTGAACAGGTCGTAGGACCAGGCGGCCAGCCAGCTGGCGGCGTCGTGGATGAAGTCGACGAGGCCGTTCGCCTGGTTCGCCTCCAGGAGGTACAGGAGGATCCAGAGGCCGATCACGAAGGCGAGCACGTCCGCCACGAGTGCGACGGCGCGGCCTGCCTGACTGCTTCCCCGGGTACGCGTCCGCGTGTGTGATGTCATGCACACCCGTGTTGCCGCCCGGGCGTGTCGTAAACCTGCCGTAAAGACGAACGTGCACCCGAACGGGCCCTCCCGGAGGGCGCATCCGGGCGGCCGGGGCGAGGCTGCGGGGGACACCTCAGTCCCCGGAGGCAATCGTGTCCGTACCCACATCCGTCCGTTTCCGTCGATCCCTCGCCGCCGTGGTCCTGTCCACGTCGCTGTTGGCCGGTGCCACCGCGTGCGGCGGCAGCGGTGAGAGCAGGGCCCAGGGCGAGAGCGTCTCCATGGCCTCGGCGGCCGAGCTGGCGGCCCTCGCGGCCGCGGTGCCGGCCGCGAACGAGGCCGACGAGGCCGCCGCCGCGACGCCGTCGCCCAGTACGAGCGCCGAGAAGCAGAAGTTCGCCAAGACGCGGTTCGTCGCCAACGCCGGTCTCGCGGCCGGGGCGACGTACCAGTGGATCATCAAGCCGTACCAGGCGGGCAAGTTCAAGAAGGGCACGAAGGGACGCACGTTCGCGCTGGTCAAGGCCGGTCTCGCCGGTGCCTTCGCCTACAACAGGCTCAAGGCCGCGGGCGACAACGCCAAGGGCGACCCGCTGCTGTCCAAGGCCATGGTCCCGCTGACGGCGGGCATCGAGTCCCTCAAGGGCCTCGGCACCAAGCTCCGCAAGGGCCAGGCGGGCGACGCCGACATCGGCGCCTTCCAGGACGTCATCAACGGCGTCAAGGAAGCGGGCAAGGGCGCGGGGGCCACGGTGACCGACAAGGTCCCGAGCGTGTCCCAGCTCGGCGGATAACCGGCGGGTGCCCCGTACGCGGGCCCCGCACGCGTGAGCCGGGCGGCCGGGCGGTCCCGGCCGCCCGGCCTGTTTCAATGGGACGTGATCGAAATCGTGGTGGCCGTCCTCGCGGCGGCGGGGGCCGGCTGGCTGCTCCGGCGCAAGCACCTGCGCCGGGTGGCCGCCGGACCGGTGCCCGGCATCCCCTGCATGGCCCGGCAGCCGGCCGGCGCGGGCCGCTGGCGCCCGGGCCGGGTGTACGCCGAACAGGGCGAGGCCCGCTGGATCCCCGTACGGGGCGAGCCGGTCCCGCTGCCGGACGGCCGCGCCACCGCCGTACGGGCGCCCTCCGTGAAGGAGGCGATGTCCATCAACCCCGGCTCGCGCATCGTGACCTGCGTGTACGGCGACGGCGGCGAGGGCGGCACCATCGAGATCGCCGTCATGGCCCTGGACCTGCGCGAACTCCTGGAGGCGATCCCGCGGCCGGAGCCCGACACCGAGAGCGGCACGGAGAACTAGATCCGGCTTCGGTGCGGGCGGGGGATCCGAAGGAGACGCCCTAGCTGTTCAGTTCCGCCAGGACGCGCAGGGTGTGGGGGTCCGGGGCCGTCAGGAGGAGGTCGGTGACGGGGCCCTTGCGCCACAGTTCCAGGCGTTCGGCGATCCGCTCGCGGGGGCCGATCAGGGAGATCTCGTCGGCGAAGGCGTCCGGGACGGCCAGGACCGCCTCCTCCTTGCGGCCGGCGAGGAACAGCTCCTGGATGTGGCGGGCCTCGTCCTCGTATCCCATGCGCGCCATCAGGTCGGCGTGGAAGTTGCGGGCCGCGTGGCCCATGCCGCCGATGTAGAAGCCGAGCATGGCCTTGACCGGCAGCAGCCCCTCGGCGACGTCGTCGCAGACCCGGGCGCGGGCCATCGGCGCGATCATGAACCCGTCGGGGAGGTCGGTGAGCGAGGCCTGGTAGACGTCGGTGCGGGCCGGCGACCAGTAGAGGGGGAGCCAGCCGTCCGCGATGCGGGTGGTCTGGGCGATGTTCTTCGGTCCCTCGGCGCCCAGCAGGAGCGGCAGGTCGGCGCGGAGCGGGTGCGTGATGGGCTTGAGCGGCTTGCCGATCCCGGTGCCGTCCCCGCCGCGGTAGGGGTGCTGGTGGAAGCGGCCGTCGAGGGCGACCGGGCCCTCGCGGCGCAGGACCTGGCGGACGACGTCGACGTACTCGCGGGTCGCGGTCAGCGGGCTCGCGGGGAACGGGCGCCCGTACCAGCCCTCGACGACCTGCGGTCCGGACAGGCCCAGGCCCAGCATCATCCGGCCTCCGGAGAGGTGGTCCAGGGTGAGCGCGTGCATGGCGGTGGCGGTGGGGGAGCGGGCGGCCATCTGCGCGATGGCCGTGCCGAGGCGGATCCGCGAGGTGTGCGCGGCGATCCAGGTCAGCGGGGTGAAGGCGTCGGAGCCCCAGGCCTCGGCGGTCCACACGGAGTCGTAGCCGAGGCGCTCCGCCTCGGTGGCGAGGTCGAGGTGGTCCGGATTCGGGCCGCGGCCCCAGTAGCCGAGTGCGAGTCCCAGGCGCATGTACGGTCCCCTCCGCGCGATGCCGTTCCTGACGATGCGTCAGGTGACTGTAGGGCAACGGCCCCCCGCCCGGAAGGGGGCGGGGGGCCGTTGCCGACGGTCCGAGGCGCGGGGGCGCGGGGGCTCAGCCCCGCTGGATGTTGGACGTGTCGTTGAGGACGCCGCGGCGGCCGTCCTGGGTCTGGGCGATCAGCGTGGACGGGCCGCGCTGGTCGACGGCCAGGTACCAGGTGCCCGGGGCGAGCTCGGCGATGGGGGCGGGGGAGCCGTCCTCGCCGAAGAGGGGCCGGGCCACCGGGACCGCGAACCAGAACGGGGTGAAGTCCGCGGCCGGGGTCGGCTGGCCCCCGCGGGACGCGTCCTGCGGACCCGGGCCGGGGGCCGGGGTCGGGGTGGGCTCGTGGGAACCGCCGTAGGGCGGGACCGGCTGCGGGGTGTTGCCGTACGGCTGCTGCTGCTGCCCGCCCGGGTAGCCGTAGCCGGCGCCCGGCTGGGGCTGGCCGCCGTACGGCGGGATCGCGGCCGGCCTCGGCTCCGGCACCAGGCCGCCGGCGAGCGCCGGGACCTTGGAGCCGAACAGGGCCACGCCGGCCAGGAGCAGGGTGGCGAGGAAGGCGATGACGGCGCCCGCGCCCAGATCGATCGAGCTCGGGCAGGTGATCAGTGCCCACAGTGCGGACCAGGCCGCCGACACCGCGAGCACGGTGCCCCAGGCGCCGAGCGGCAGGCCCAGCACCTTGCGGGTCTCCGGCTGGAAGCGGGCGGCGACGAGCAGGCCGGCCGCGATGAAGCCGATGAGGAAGACGCTGGGGAGGACCAGCCGGTAGGCGTCGGTGTCCCATGCGCTCGGGAGGTCGCCACCGGTGGCGGAGTAGAAATCGAGGAACGAGGCGATGAACAGCAGCACCGCTGCTCCGATCACCACGCCGTCGCCTCGAGTGAGGGAGCGGATGTTCACGTCTTAGGTGTCCTTCTCGGTCTCGGTCGTCTCGTGGTGCCGCGGTCGCAGAGCGTGCCTGGAGCGGGGCGGGCGGCACCATGGTACGGAGGTCACCGGCGGCCGAGGGGATCGGGGCGGCGAGCGGTCCCGGCGGGACCGCCCGTGGGGGACTACCCGCCGAGGAAGCCGACGATGCCGTTCGCGATGCCCTGGGCCGCCTTCTGCCGCCACTCCGGACTCGTCAGCTGCGCCGCGTCCTTGGCGTCACGCATGTTGCCGCATTCGATGAACACCTTGGGCCGGGTTGACAGGTTCAGTCCGCCCAGATCGTCGCGGACGACCAGTCCGGTCCCGCCGCCGAGGTAGTTGGCGGGGGCGGAACCGGTGGTCCGGGCGAAGTTCCCGGCGATCCGCTCGCCGAGTTCGCGGGAGGGTCCGACGATTTTCGCGGTGTCGGCGCCGCCGGCCTTGACGGTGGCCGGGAGGATGACGTGGAAGCCGCGGCTGCCGGCCGAGACCCCGTCCGCGTGGACGGAGACGACGGCGTCGGCGGCCGCCTCGTTGCCGATGCGGGCGCGCTCGTCGATGCACGGGCCCCAGGGCCGGTCGGCCTGGTGGGTGAGGACCACCTTGACGCCCTGGGCCTCCAGGACGGCCCTGAGGCGCAGCGAGACGTCGAGGGTGAACTCCGCCTCCATGTAGCCGGCGTTCGTGGTGGTGCCGGTGGTGTCGCACTCCTTGCGGTTCGTGCCGATGTCCACCTGCTTGTTGATTTCCCTGCTGTGCTTGAAGTTGCCGGTGTTGTGGCCGGGGTCGATGACGACCGTCCGGCCGGTCAGCGGCCCCTTGGCCGGGGCGGGCGCCGCGGAGGCCGCCGGGGAGGGGGACGCGGACGCCGGGGCGGAGGCCGCCGGGGCCGAGGGGCTGCCCGTCGCCGGGGCGGCGCCGGGCTTCGCGTCCGGGCCGGAAGCCGCGGATGCCTTGGGGGGCCGCTCCCCGGCTCCGTCGGAGACCAGCACCTGGGTCAGCAGCCAGCCCGCCAGGCAGGCCGGCGCGACCGCGGCGGCCGCGACGACGAGCGTGGAGCGGCGGGCGTACCAGGGACGGTCCGGGCTGACCGCAGAGCCGGACTCGGGGGAGGGGGAACTGTCGTCGTAGCGCACGCGGCGATGCTAGACCTGCGCTCCCGCCCCCGTACGGACCCTGGGCCATCCGGGGGCGCGGTGCGGTTATATGCCGGGACGGTGTGCTTATGTGCCGGGGCGGTACGCGCCCTACAGGCCGGGACCGGTCCGGCGCAGCACGCGCAGCGAGTCCGTGACGGACGTCTCCTCGAAGGCCCCGGAGGCCAGGGCGCGCTGGTGGATCCGGTACGGGGCCTGCCCGCCGTCCGCCGGGTCCGGGAACACGTCGTGGATGACGAGCGTCCCGCCCACGGCGACGTGCGGGGCCCAGCCCTCGTAGTCGCCGGTGGCGTGCTCGTCGGTGTGGCCGCCGTCGATGAAGACCAGGCCGAGCGGACCGGCCCAGGCCGCGGCGACCCGCGGGGAGCGCCCGACGACGGCGATGACGTGGTCCTCCAGGCCGGCCGCGTGCAGGGTGCGGCGGAAGGTGGGCAGCGTGTCCATCAGGCCGACCTCCGGGTCCACGACGGTCGGGTCGTGGTACTCCCAGCCGGGCTGCTGCTCCTCGCTGCCGCGGTGGTGGTCCACGGTGATCGCGGCCACCCCGGCCTCGCGGGCGGCGTCGGCGAGCAGGATCGTGGAGCGCCCGCAGTACGTGCCGACCTCCAGCAGCGGGAGCCCGAGCGCGGCGGCGGCGACGGCCGCCTCGTACAGGGCGAGGCCCTCCCGTACGGGCATGAACCCCTTGGCGGCCTCGAAGGCGGCGAGGGTCTCCGGCTGAGGGGTGGCCATGTCGTCTCCGGCGGGGGTGAGGGGTGGTCGGGCCTGGGCGCTCATGTTGCCCTACCGCCCGGTAGCGGTCCATGGCGGGGGCCGGACGGGCCGGGGGCCTCGGTGCGCGGGGCGTCGCACTCGAACCAGACCGTCTTGCCGACGGGCAGTGGCAGGCAGCCCCAACGGTCGGTCAGCGCCTCGACCAGGAGCAGGCCCCGGCCCCCCTCGGCGGGTTCTCCCGGTCCCCTGTGCGCGGGAGCGGGGCGGACCGGGTCCGGGCAGGCGTCCGACACCTCGACCCGCAGCCCGTCCGGCTGTCGCAGGATCACCACCCGGCACACCCGCCCCGGCACGTGCCGCACGACGTTCGCGACCAGCTCGGTCAGCGCCAGCTCCGCGTCCCCGACCAGCCCGTCCAGACCCCAGTGGTGCAGGAACGCCCGCAGGATCCGCCGTATCGGCCGGGCCGAGTGGTCACCGACGGTGAAGCCCATGCGGTAGCTGTCGCCGATGCCCGCGGGGAGCAGGTCAGTTGCGTGATTCATGTCACCAGGGTGGAGCGGGATGGTTACGCTCGGCTACGGCTTGAAACGAACGCCGCACCGCGTGAACTTGGGGGTGACCGCCTCATGGTCAACATCCGTGATCTGGACCCCGGCGCCTCGCCGCTGGACTACTACGGCTCGGAACTGCGCCGCCTCAGGGAGGAAGCGGGCCTGAAGCAGGGGCAGCTGGGCGAGATCGTGTTCTGCACGGCCTCGCTGGTCGGCCAGGTGGAGACCGCGCGCAAGGTCCCGACCCGCGACTTCTCGGAACGGGTCGACGCCGCCCTGGGCACCGGCGGGGTCTTCTCGCGGCTGGCGGGCCTGGTGCTGCGCAGCCAGCTGCCGACCTGGTTCCAGGCGTACGCCGAGATGGAGGCGAAGGCCGCCTACATCTCCACGTTCCAGGCGCAGCTGGTGTACGGGCTGTTGCAGACGCCGGAGTACGCGCGGGCCGTGCTGGGCGTACGGAACGAGGAGCGGCTCGACGCGCGGGTGGCCGCCCGAATGGAACGACAGCGCATCCTGGACCGCGAGAACCCGCCACTGATGTGGGTCGTGCTGAGCGAGGCCGTACTGCACCAGGAGGTCGGCGGCCGGGCGGTCATGCGGAACCAACTCGCCCACCTGTTGGCGCTGCGGAGGCGGGAGTGGGTGAAGGTACAGATCCTGCCGTTCGAGGCGGGATCGCATGCCGGGCTGATGGGATCGTTCACCGTCTTGCGGTTCGACGACGACCCCGATCTCGTCTACACGGAGGACTTTGTCCAGGGCCACATGACGGCCAATCCGGTAGCTCTCAGGGAAGGTTCGCTCCGTTACGATCACCTGCAGGCCGCCGCGCTGTCCTTGGAGGATTCGGCGGCGCTGATCGCCCGCGTATTGGAGGAGCGCTATGGACACCATCCAGAACCTGACGGGCGTGCGATGGCGTAAGTCCTCGTACAGCGGTGACACCGGCGGTGAGTGCGTCGAGTGCGCCCCGCTCGGCGGCGCCGTCTGGCGTAAGTCCTCGTACAGCGGTACAACCGGCGGTGAGTGCGTCGAGGTTGCCGCGCAGTCCTGCCGGGTCGCCGTGCGGGACTCCAAGAATCCCGGCGGGCCCGCCTTCACCGTGGCCCCGGCCGCCTTCTCGGAGTTCGTGCGGAGCCTCTGACGGGCGACGTCGTCCCGTCCGGTCGTCCTTGCCTTCATCCTGCATCCAACTGGCCCTAGTCTGTGGCACGTTCGACCGGCCGGGTGGCCGGCTCGGACGACCACAGGGGATCACCGGGGGCGGGCAGCATGGGCAGTGCACTGAACGACGACGACAACGCCGACGGCGGCATAAAGCCGCTCGCGGGCGGGGATCCGAGCCGGATCGGCCCGTACGTGCTGCTGGGGCGGCTCGGCGCCGGCGGCATGGGGCGGGTGTTCCTGGCCCGGTCCGAAGGCGGGCGCACGGTCGCGGTGAAGGTGGTGCACGAGGAGCACGTGTCGAACGCGCAGTTCCGGGCCCGTTTCCGCCACGAGATCGACGCCGCCCGGCGCGTCGGCGAGCGGTACACCGCACCCGTACTGGACGCGGACGCCGAGGCCGACCGGCCCTGGGTGGCCACGGGGTACGTGCCGGGGCTCTCGCTGGAGCAGATCGTGCGCCGGTACGGGCCCCTGCCCGTGGGCTCCGTACACGCCCTCGCCGACGGACTGCTCCACGCCCTCCAGGACATCCACTCGGCCGGGATCGTGCACCGCGACCTCAAGCCGTCGAACGTGATGCTGACCGTCGAGGGCACCCGCGTCATCGACTTCGGCATCTCGCGCGCCCTGGAGACGTCCGTCGAGTCGCTGCTCACCAGCACCGGCCTGGTCGTCGGCTCGCCCGGGTTCATGTCGCCCGAGCAGGTGCGCGGGCAGCGCGCCGGGGCGAAGAGCGACGTGTTCACCCTCGGCTGCGTCCTGATGTACGCGGCCACGGGCGAGCTGCCCTTCGGACGCGGCGCGAGCAACCAGCACGCGGTGATGTTCCAGATCGTGGAGGGCGAGCCGGCCCTGGAGCGGATCGGGGACGAGGCGCTGCGCGCGTTCGTCGCCCGGTGTCTGGCCAAGCGCGTGGACGAACGGCCCGGCGTGGAGGAGCTGCTGGAGGATCCCGAACGGGTCCGTCCGGCGGTGCTCGCCGGGGCGTGGCTGCCGCCGAAGGTGGTGGCGCGCCTCGCCCGGCAGGCGGCGCGGCTGCTCGACGTGGAGGCGGTGCCCGAGCGGGAGGCGCGGACCCCGGCCGGTGGCACCGACCGGGCGACGGCCGATCTGCGGCCGGCGGAGGCGTCCGGCGGGGCGGTGGCCGGGGTGGTGGCGGGGGCGGTGATCGCCCCGGCCGCCGATCCGGTGGACGCCTCCGTGCCGGGTTCCGTGCCCGGCCCCTCGGCCGGACCGGAGCCCGGTCCGCCGGCCGGGGGTGCCACGGCCGGGGGCGGGCGGTCCGGGCGCAGGCGCCGCCTGACCATCGCCGTTCCGGCCGTCTTCGTGTTCGGGGTCGGTGGCGGCACGGTGGCCCTGATCCAGCCGTTCGGCGGCGGGGCCGGCACCGGAGCGCAGGCCTCGCCCCCGGCCGCGAGTGCTCCCGCGGTGCCCGGCGCCCCCGGCGGCTCGCCCTCCGGGGCGGCGGGTTCACCGACCCCGGGCGGGCCCGGCCCCCAGCACCCCACCGCCCCGGCGCCGGACGGTCAGGTCGGCGGTCAGGTCGGCGGCGCGTCGACCCCTGGCGGCGCCGCCGCGCAGGGCGCCGCGGCGGGCGCGGGGACGCCCGGCGGCGGCGTGGGCACCCCGGGTGGAGCGGGCGGTACGGGTACCGGCGCGGCCCAGGGCACCGGCTCGGGCCCCGCCGCCGGAGGCGCCGGCGGCGGCGCCACCCCTGGCGGGGCGGGCGGCGGCGCCACCCCCGGTGGCGGTTCGGGCGCGACTCCGGGCGGTTCCGGTTCGCCGGGCGGCGGCGGTTCGCCGAGCGGGGGCTCCTCCGGCGGCAGTGGGCTCCCCGCGTACTTCGTCGGCTCCTGGACCTACAAGGAGCAGGTCAACATCAACCAACCGGTGACGGTGACCATCGCGGCCTCCGGGGCCGTGCGGCTGATCAGCAACACCGCCATGGGCCATTGCGAGAACACCGCCAAGGTGACGTCGGTGGCCTCCGGCGGGTCCCGGATCAACG
Organism: Streptomyces sp. NPDC058701; assembly: GCF_042715295.1. Lineage (NCBI taxonomy): Bacteria > Bacillati > Actinomycetota > Actinomycetes > Kitasatosporales > Streptomycetaceae > Streptomyces > Streptomyces sp. NPDC058701. The sequence goes on from NZ_JBHXSY010000004.1 coordinate 288,086, forward strand.
TCGGCGCCGCCGCGGTGGACAAGAGCAGGTCCACCGGCCAGTTCTGTGGGGTCCTGGAGGCGTCCTTCTTCAGCAAGAGCGAGCCGGCCGGGCTCCAGCACAACGTGGGCCCCGCGCACGCCGACGGGTACTACTACCAGCGCTCCTGACCCCGCGAGGCGGCCGTGCACGCCCCCGCCCGCGGCGGACCAAAGTGAGAACGCGTTGCAGTTCTGACCTTCCGTCAGATTGGAACGTGTTCTAGTCTGCCGCGCATGGGCATCGGAATCACGCGGGAACAGCGGGAGTTGGCCGAGGCCGTGCGCGGCTGGGTCGCGCGGGTCGTGCCGCCCGAGGAGGTGCGCAAGCTGCTCGACGGCCCGCCGCGGACCGGGGTACGGCCCGCGTACTGGGACGCGCTCGCCGAGGCGGGGCTGCTGGAGCCGCACCTGGAGGGCGGGACCCTGCTCGACCTCGCCGTCGTGGTGGAGGAGGCCGCACGCGGGGCGCTCCCGGGGGCCTTCCTGCCGAGCGCGCTGGCCTCCGTGCTCCTGGACCGGGCCGGGGCCGAACCGCTCGCCGGCCGGGTCGGCGCGGTGGCACTGGGCCCCGGAAGCCTGACCGCCGTCGCCGTCGAGGGCGGCGGCCACCTGCTGGACGGGGACGCGCCCCCGGTGCTCGGCGCCGGCGAGGCCGACCTCGTCCTGCTCGCGGCGGAGGCCGCGCACGGCACCCGCTGGTTCGCCGTGGACGCCGCCGCGCTGGACATCCGTACGCACGAGGCCGCCGACCCCACCCGGCCCACCGCCGAGGTGCGGGCGCGCGGGGTCGCCGTGCCGGCCGGGCGGCTGCTGGAGCTCGACGCGGCCCTGGTACGGGACCTGACCTGCGCGCTGTTCGCCGCCGACGCCTGCGGGACCGCCGCCTGGGCGGTGCACACCGCCGCCGAACACGCCAAGGTGCGCGAGCAGTTCGGCCGGCCCATCGGACGGTTCCAGGGGGTCAAGCATCTGTGCGCCGACATGCTGGTCCGCCTGGAGCAGGCCCGGGCGCTCGCCTGGGACGCCGCGCGGGCGGTGGACGAGAGCGCCGACGTGCGGTCGCTGACCGCCGCGCTGGCCGCCGGGACCGCGCTCGACGCCGCGTACTCCTGCGCCAAGGACTGCATCCAGATCCTCGGCGGCATCGGCTTCACCTGGGAGCACGACGCCCACATCCACCTGCGCCGGGCCCTCGTCGCCCGCCAGCTCCTCGGCCCCGGCGACGGGCACCGCGTACGGGCCGCCCGGCTCGCCGCGGCCGGTGCCCGGCGCGAGCTGCGCCTGGAGCTCCCGCCGGAGGCCGAGGCACACCGGGCGCGGGCCCGGGCCGCCATCGAGGACGCGCGCGGCCTCGACCCGGCGGCCGCCCGGCGGGTGCTGGCCCCGACCGGCTACGCGGCGCCGTACCTGCCGCCCCCGTACGGGCTGGGCGCCGGACCCGTCGAGCAGCTCGTCGTCCAGCAGGAACTGCGGGCGGCCGGGGTCAGGGTCGCCGACCTGGGGATCGCCACCTGGGTCGTGCCCTCGCTGCTCGCCTACGGCACCCCGGAGCAGATCGGGACGCACCTGCCGGCGACGCTGCGCGGGGACACCACCTGGTGCCAGCTGTTCTCGGAGCCGGAAGCCGGCTCCGACCTGGCCTCGCTGAGGACCAGGGCGGAACGCACCGGGGACGGCGGCTGGAAGGTGAACGGACAGAAGGTGTGGACGAGTTCCGCGCACAGCGCCGACTTCGGGATCCTCCTCGCCCGGACCGATCCGGCCGCCCCCAAGCACAAGGGCCTGGGCTACTTCATCGTCGACATGAAGAACACCCCCGGCATCGACGTCCGGCCGCTCAAGGAGCTCACCGGCGAGGCCCTCTTCAACGAGGTGTACTTCGACGACGTACACCTGCCCGCGGACGCGCTCGTCGGGGCGGCCGACGAGGGCTGGAAGGTGGCCCGCAACACGCTGGGCAACGAGCGGGTCCACATGGCCGACCAGATGACCTTCGACACCGGTCTGGAAGCGCTGATCGCCCGCTCCGACGCGCTCGACGGGACGTACCGGGCCCGGATCGGGGCGCTGGCCGCCGAGGCGCACGCGCTTGCGTGCATCGGGATGCGGACCACCCTCCAGCAGGTCTCGGGGCTGGAGCCGGGCGCGGGCGCGTCCGTGCGCAAGCTCGTCCAGACCCCGCACCAGCAGCGGACCGCCGAGCTCGCGCTCGAACTGCTGGGGCCCGCGGGCGCGGTGCGGGAGGGGGCGGGGGAGCGGGCGGTGCACGGGATGCTCATGTCCCGCTGCCTGACCATCGCCGGGGGCACCACGCAGGTCCAGCTGAACGTCGTCGCCGAGCGGATCCTCGGCCTCCCCAGGGACTGACCGGACGCACAGGCCCTGACCGGACTCACAGTGACCGAAGGGACAGCAGGGACATGAAGTCGTACATCGTGGGCGTCGGCATGACGAAGTTCGAGAAGCCGGAGTCGAGGGACTGGCAGTACTGGGACATGGCGAAGGAGGCCGGTTCGGCGGCGCTCGCGGACGCGGGCGTGGACTACGGGCTGGTGGAACAGGTGCCGGTGGGCTATTGCTTCCAGGCCTCCACGGCCGGCCAGCGTGCGGCGTACGAACTGGGGCTGAGCGGGGTACCGGTCTACAACGTCAACAACAACTGCGCGACCGGTTCGACGGCGCTGATGATGGCGCGGCAGTTCGTCGAGGGCGGCATCAACGACTGCGTGCTGGCGCTCGGCTTCGAGAAGATGAAGCGGGGCGCGCTGGGCGGCGGCGCGGACGGCGGGGACTTCAAGACCTCGCCCGTGGCCCGGCACTACGGGATCATGGCCGCCGGACACGGCTTCGAGATGTCCCCGCCCACGGCGCAGATCTTCGGGAACGCGGCGCGCGAGCACATGGAGCGGTACGGGACCACCGCCGCGCAGCTTGCCGCGGTGGGCGCCAAGAACCACCGGCACTCGGCGAACAACCCGAACGCGCAGTTCCAGGACGTGTACTCGGTGGAGGACGTCCTGGCGGCCAAGCCGATCCACGACCCGCTGACCAAGCTCCAGTGCTCGCCGACCTCGGACGGCGCGGCGGCGGCGCTGGTGGTCTCGGAGCGGTTCGTGGTGCGGCACGGGCTGCACGACAAGGCGGTCGAGATCGTGGCGCAGTCGATGACGACGGACACGGAGGCGTCGTTCGCGTCGGGCTCGTGCATCGACGTGGTCGGCAAGCCGATGACGGCCGCGGCGGCGCGGCAGGTGTACGAGGCTTCGGGGCTCGGCATCGAGGACGTGGACGTGGTGGAGCTGCACGACTGCTTCTCGATCAACGAGCTGCTGACGTACGAGGCGCTGGGCCTGTGCGGGGACGGCGCCGCCGGGGAGCTGGTGGAGAGCGGGGCGACGACGTACGGCGGGCGGTGGGTGGTCAACCCGTCCGGCGGGCTCATCTCGAAGGGGCACCCGCTGGGGGCGACCGGGCTGGCGCAGGCCGCGGAACTGGTGTGGCAGCTGCGGGGCGAGGCGGGGGCGCGGCAGGTGCCGGGAGCGGGGGTGGGCCTCGCCCACAACATCGGGCTGGGGGGTGCGGCGGTGGTGACCTTGCTCCGGAGGTAGCGGAGCCCCCGAGGCTCGGCCGGTGCCGTGCCGTGCCGCGTGGTGCCGGGCGGGGCCGTGCCTGTGCCGTGCCGTGCCCGTGCCGTGCCGTGCCGTGCCGTGCCTGTGCCGCGTGGTGCCGGGCGGGGCCGGGCGGGGGCCGGTCCGCCGGGGCGGCACCCCTCCCGGGGCTCCGCCCCGGACCCCGCGCCTCAAACGCCGGCGAGGCTGGATTTGGCGGCCACCGGGTTCCGGATGACGCCAGGCGTATTCAGCCCCACCGGCGTTTGAGGCGCGGGGGTTCGGGAGCAGCGCCCCGGGGGTTCGGGGCGGAGCCCCAGGGGGTCACGAGGCGCCTGGCGTTCGGGTTCGGGGCGGAGCCCCGGGGTGGGGTCACGGGCCGGTCAGGGCCGGGTCGATCACCGTTTCGCCGCGGGAGGCGCGGCGGATCGCGTCCGCCAGGTCCTCCAGCGGGCCGTCCCGCAGGACCAGCCCCGCCGCCCCCGCGGCCAGGGCGGCGGCCGCCAGGCCCGGGTGCGCGGACCCCGTCATGACCAGGACCCGGCACTCCGGGTCCTCCGCCAGCAGTTCCCCGACCGAGGTCACCTCCTCCACCAGCGCGACCGCCGGGCGCGCCAGCCGGTCCCGTACGACCTCGATGTCAGGCTGGAGGCCCAGCCGTAGGGCCAGGGCAGGGTTCGGCGGGTGCAGCAGCACGCGCAGGGATCGGGCAGGCCGGTGCGCAACGGGCATTTCGTCCACCCGGTCAGGGTAGGCCTCCGGCCTCCGATCCGGACAGAGCGCGCCAGGCGGGAATCGCATCTGACGTCCAGTCAGGAGTCGGGCCGGGAGTCTTCCCAACTGCTGGGGGGTGCGTTATACATTCCTTCACCGGCCCAGTCCTAGAACGCGTTCTAGAACGCGCTCCGTGCCGGTCCCGCGTACGACCTCGGTGCGGCCGACGGTGCGGACGACCGCACCGAGGTCTTCCACAGAACAACAGAACAAGGAGCAGCATCCTCATGCCGATCGATGCCGCCAAGGCCCTCGCCGCAGCCCCCCGCCGGGGGGACATCGGCTGGGACCACAAGGACATCCAGCTCTACCACCTCGGCCTCGGCGCGGGCCGGCCCGCCACCGACCCCGACGAGCTGCGGTACACCCTGGAGTCCAAGCTCCACGTCCTCCCCAGCTTCGCGACCGTCGCCGGCGCCGGCATGGCCATGATGGGCGGCCTCGCCGCCCCCGGGATCGACGTGAACCTCGCCGCCGTCCTGCACGGCGGCCAGTCCATCCGGCTGCACCGGCCCATCCCCGTCAAGGGGGAGGCCACCACCACCGCCAAGGTCGCCGCCGTCTACGACAAGGGCAAGGCGGCCGTCATCGTGCTGCGCTCCGAGGTCGCCGACGCCGACGGGCCGCTGTGGACCAGCGACGCGCAGATCTTCGTACGCGGCGAGGGCGGCTTCGGCGGCGAGCGCGGGCCCTCCGTCCGCGAGGAGCTGCCCGAGCGCGCGCCCGACCGGACCGAGGAACGCGCCATCCGCGAGGACCAGGCACTGCTCTACCGGCTCTCCGGCGACTGGAACCCCCTGCACGCCGACCCCGAGTTCGCCAAGCTGGCCGGATTCGACCGGCCGATCCTGCACGGCCTGTGCTCGTACGGGATGACCCTCAAGGCCGTCGTTGACACGGCGCTGGACGGGGACGTCTCCCGGGTCCGCGCCTACCGCACGCGCTTCGCCGGGATCGTCTTCCCGGGCGAGACGCTGCGCATCCGGATGTGGCGGGAGCCCGGCCGCGTGCTGGTGTCGGTGACCGTCGCCGACCGGGACGACGCACCGGTCCTCGCCGACACCGTCGTCGAACACGCTTAAGACAGACCGACAGAAGGAGCCGCACCGTGCGCGCAGCACTGCAGAGCGAGATCGGCCAGGACAAGCTGGAGGTCGTCGACGACATGGAGGCCGTGGGCCTAGGTCCCGGCAAGGTGAAGATCCGCATCAGGGCCACCGGTCTGTGCCACTCCGACCTCTCCGCGATGAGCGGGATCCTGCCGCAGCCGGCCCCCTTCGTCCCCGGCCACGAGGGCTCCGGGGTGATCGCCGACGTCGGCGACGGGGTCACGCACCTGAAGCAGGGCGACCGGGTCCTCGTCTGCTGGCTGCCGCCGTGCGGCCGGTGCCCGTCCTGCAAGCGCGGCCAGGGCCACCTCTGCCTGGCCAGTCTGGTCAACGCCGGGACCCCCAACTTCCGCCGCGCGGGCGGCGACATCTTCGGCTTCGCGGCCACCGGCACCTTCGCCGAGGAACTCGTCGTCGACGCCCAGTGCGCCGTACCGATCCCCGACGACGTGCCGTTCGACATCGCCGCCCTCATCGGTTGCGGCGTCACCACCGGCCTCGGCGCCGCCATCAACACCGCCCAGGTGGAAGCCGGATCCTCCGTCGCCGTCATCGGCTGCGGCGGCGTCGGCATCTCCGTCATCCAGGGCGCCAAGGTCCAGGGCGCCGCGCAGATCGTCGCCGTCGACCCGGTGGAGACCCGACGGCAGGCCGCCCTGCGCTTCGGGGCCACCGAGGCCGTCGCGCCGGACGCCTTCGACGACGCCAAGAACCGCATCACCGGCGGCGAGGGCTTCGACTACGTCTTCGAGGTCGTCGGCAAGTCCGCCACCGCGCAGACCGCGTACAAGATGACCCGGCGCGGCGGCACCGTGTGCGTGGTCGGGGCCGGCGCCATGGACGACACCTTCCAGATCGACATGTTCTCGCTGTTCTTCGACGAGAAGCGGATCCTGCCGTCGATGTACGGCGGCGGCGACGTGCTCCGCTCCTACGAGCGCACCATCGCCCTGTGGCGGGCCGGCCGGGTGGACCTGGAGAGCCTGATCACGCACCGGGTGCAGCTCGCCGAGATCAACGACGCGCTCGACCAGATGCGCACCGGAACCGCCCTGCGCACCTGCATCGAACTCTGACCCGTTTCGAGAGGACCGTACGGATGTCACTGCCACTTGAGGGACTCTCCGCCATCGTCACCGGCGCCGGCCGCGGCCTCGGCCGGGCCGAGGCGGTCGAGCTCGCGCGGCTCGGCGCGAGCGTGGTCGTCAACGACTTCGGCCAGCCGGGCCGGGACGGCTCCGGCGAGGCCTCGGCCGCACCGGCGCAGGAGGTGGCCGAGGAGATCCGCGCCGCGGGCGGGCAGGCGGTGGCGCACCTGGGCGACGTGGCCGACTTCGAGCAGGCGCGCGAGCTCGTCGAGCTGGCGGTCAGCAGCTTCGGGAAGCTGGACGTCCTGGTCAACAACGCGGGCATCCTGCGCGACCGGATGGTCTTCTCGATGTCGGAGCAGGAGTGGGACTCGGTCATCCGGGTCCACCTCAAGGGCCACTTCAACACCACCCACTTCGCCTCCGTGCACTGGCGGGAACGCTCGAAGGCGGCGGGGGGACCGGTCTACGGCCGGATCGTCAACACCTCCTCCGAGGCCTTCCTCGGCGGCTCGGCAGGCCAGCCGAACTACGCGGCGGCCAAGGGCGGCATCGTCGGCCTGACGACCTCCACCGCCCTGGCCCTCGCGAAGTACGGGGTGACGGCCAACGCCATCTGCCCGCGCGCCCGCACCCGGATGACCGAGGACGTCTTCGCCGGGTTCCAGGTCCCGGAGGAGGGCAAGCTCGACGCCCTCGCCCCCGAGCACGTGTCCCCGCTCGTCGGCTACCTGGCCTCGCCCGCCTCCGCCAAGGCCAACGGGCAGCTGTTCGTCGTGCACGGCGGGATCGTCGTCGTCATGGAACGCCCCAGGGTGGCGGCCAAGTTCGACACCGCCAAGGAGTCCTTCTCCTACGAGGAGCTCGACGAGCTCCTCACCCCGCACTACGAGGCGCGCCCGGCGAACGAGACCTTCGCGGCCACGGAGGTACTGGGCCTCAAGCACGGCTGACGCACACCGGTACCGGTACGAGCCCGCGCCGCCGGCACCGGACCGCCCGCACCCGGATGACCGAGGACGTCTTCGCCGGGTTCCAGGTCCCGGAGGAGGGCAAGCTCGACGCCCTCGCCCCCGAGCACGTGTCCCCGCTCGTCGGCTACCTGGCCTCGCCCGCCTCCGCCAAGGCCAACGGGCAGCTGTTCGTCGTGCACGGCGGGATCGTCGTCGTCATGGAACGCCCCAGGGTGGCGGCCAAGTTCGACACCGCCAAGGAGTCCTTCTCCTACGAGGAGCTCGACGAGCTCCTCACCCCGCACTACGAGGCGCGCCCGGCGAACGAGACCTTCGCGGCCACGGAGGTACTGGGCCTCAAGCACGGCTGACGCACACCGGTACCGGTACGGGCCCGCGCCGCCGGCACCGGACCGCCCGCACCCGGTGTCACCGCAGCGGGGCCTGCTGCAGCGGCACCGGGCGCGGCGCCGCCGGCGGCGGGTCCACGCGGACCGGCGGCGGGGGCGCCACCGGCAGGCTCGTCCCGAGGATCCCGCAGGGCACCTCGGGCGTCGCGTACGGCAGGTGCAGCCGGCCCTCCGCGCTCCACAGGCCGGTCCCCCCGAGCCAGCCCACCGGGGCGCCGAGCCGGAAGACGCACCGGTCGGCGGGACGCCACAGGGCGAGCCCGCCCCCCTCCAGCCGCAGCGCGACCCCGCAGGTCTCCGGCATCAGCGCCTGGCCCGGCTGCACGGCGAACGGCACGGCCGAAGCCCCGTCCGGGCGCAGGCACTCCGGGAAGCGCACCGGCAGGGAGCTGCCGAGCACCCCCCAGCCGAGGCGCGGTTCGCCCGCCGCGTCGGAGCGGAGCAGCAGCAGCCCGCTGTCGGGGTCGGCCAGCAGCAGCCGGTCGTCGCTGTCCTCGGTGATCTGGAGCAGCGGGGACACCTGCCCGCACCCCAGGTCCACGGCGACGGCCTTGACGGTGCCGTCCAGCTCGCGGTCCAGGGCCAGCAGCCGGCCGGAACGGTCCAGCCAGACGCCGCCGGAGCACCGTCCCGGGACGCGGGCGACCCGCTGGGGCCCGTAGGGGCCGCCGGCCACCCGCCAGACCGTCGTCCCGTCGTCGGACGCGGCCAGGGCGAAGGCCGAATGCCCGTCCGGCGACGGCGGCAGCATCGTGACCAGGACGCCCTCCTCCCAGTCCAGCGCCCCGAGGGACAGCTGCCCGGTGCGCGGCCCGGAGGCGGCGCCGGTCGGGTACAGCAGGGCGAACGCGTGCCGGTCCGCCACCCGCCGGTGGATCAGCACCCGGCCGTCCGCCAGCGGCAGCACCTCGCTGTCGGCCTCCTCGGGCTGTGCGAGCGGGAGCGGCACCGCGTACGCCTCGGGCCCGGCGAGGGTCCAGCGCTCCACGTACCGCGCCTGTCCGTCCCCGGCGAGCCGGGCGCCGTACGACCCGTCCGCGGCGATCGTGAACGGGGTCGTGGTCGTGGTCGTCATTTCGATGGCACAGACAGTCATCCGTGCGTCACCTCCGAAGGGGAAGCTAGTTTTCGCACGTCACGCCGAACAACACCAGCAACTCCGCTTCACACATACGGGTGGCCGCGCCGGGATTCGGCTGTGCGGAAGGTACCGATTGTGCTGTGCGATAACGGGGCGTTTGGGGTGCAGAATCGGTTAGGCGTGCCGTACCGGGCGTCCGGGCACCCCCACCGGCCCTCACCGACTCCCCACCCGCTCCTGCGGCCCGCTTCCGGCCGCTTCCGGCCGGCCGGCGGTCCCGACGACGTCCGCCCGGCCCCCCGCGGGCCGGACCCGGCCCCGGAGGCCCCGCGCCGCCCGGCGGCCCCGCGGCCTCCGGGGCCGGTGGGGCCTTGGGCCGGTCGCCACGGACGGTAGCCTTGGCCCGTGCCCCGTCTCTCTGAAGTCATCGCCGCGCTGGACGCTCTCTGGCCCCCCTCGCGGGCCGAGCAGTGGGACTCCGTCGGCACCGTCTGCGGCGACCCCGACGCCGAGGTCACCCGCGTCCTGTTCGCCGTCGACCCGGTCCAGGAGATCGCCGACGAGGCGGTGAAGCTGGGGGCCGACCTGATCGTCACCCACCATCCCCTCTACCTGCGGGGCACCACCACCGTCGAGGCCGGCACCTTCAAGGGCCGCGTCGTGCACACGCTGATCAAGAACGACGTCGCGCTGCACGTGGCCCACACCAACGCCGACACCGCCGACCCCGGAGTCTCCGACGCCCTCGCGGGCGCCCTGGACCTGCGGATCACCGGACCCCTCGTGCCCGACCCGAGCGACCCGGCCGGGCGTCGCGGCCTCGGCCGGATCTGCGAACTCGACCACCCCGAGACCCTGCGCGAGTTCGCCGCCCGCGCCGCAGCCCGGCTGCCGCGCACCGCGCAGGGCGTCCGCGTCGCGGGCGACCCGGACGCGGTCATCCGTACCGTCGCCGTCAGCGGCGGCTCCGGCGACAGCCTCTTCGACCAGGTGCGGGCCGCCGGCGTCGACGCCTTCCTGACCGCCGACCTGCGCCACCACCCCGTGTCCGAGGCCCGCGAGCAGAGCCCGCTCGCCCTCGTGGACGCCGCCCACTGGGCCACCGAGTGGCCCTGGTGCGAGCAGGCCGCCGCGCAGCTCGACGCGATCTCCGAGCGCCACGGCTGGGGTCTGCGGACCCACGTCTCGCGCACGGTCACCGACCCGTGGACGGCGCACGCGCCGTCCGTGAGCACCCCTTCTATCTCTGGAGCCCCCAACTGAACGCCGAGCCCGCCGACCAGATCCGACTTCTCGACGTCCAGGCCCTGGACGTCCGGCTGTCTCAGCTCGCCCACAAGCGCAAGTCGCTGCCCGTACACGCCGAGCTCGACACGCTCACCAAGGACCTCGTCCAGCAGCGCGACCTGCTCGTCGCCGCCCAGACCCAGGCCAGCGACACCGCGCGCGAGCAGACCAAGGCGGAGCAGGACGTGGACCAAGTGCGTACGCGCGCCGCCCGCGACCAGCAGCGGCTGGACTCGGGCGTCGGCGTCTCGGCGCGCGACCTGGCGAACCTGCAGAACGAGGTCGTCTCCCTCGCCAAGCGCCAGGGAGACCTGGAGGACCTGGTCCTGGAGGTCATGGAGCGTCTGGAGGCCGCGCAGGAGCGGGTCGCCGCCCTGACCGGACGGGTCACCTCCCTGGAGGCCGAGACGGCGGACGCCACCGCGCGCCGCGACGCTGCCACCGCCGAGATCGACGCCGAGGTCGCCAAGATCGAGAAGGACCGCGAGGTCATCGTCGGCACCATGCCCGACGCCCTGATGGCGCTGTACGAGAAGATCCGCGTGAAGCAGGGCGGGGTCGGCGCCGCGCGCCTGTACCAGCGCCGCTGCGAGGGCTGCCGCCTGGAGCTCGACATGGCCGAGATCAACGAGATCAAGGCCCAGCCGCGCGACCAGGTCGTACGCCACGAGAACTGCGGCCGCATCCTGGTCCGTACGGCCGACTCGGGCGTCTGATGCAGCAGCCCGTCCGGGTCGTCGTGGAGGCGGACGGCGGCTCCCGGGGCAACCCCGGGCCCGCCGGCTACGGCGCGGTCGTCCTCGACCCGGCGACGGGCGAGACGCTCGCCGAGCGCGCCGAGTCGATCGGCATCGCGACGAACAACGTGGCGGAGTACCGGGGCCTGATCGCCGGGCTCCGGGCGGCGCGCGAACTCGCCGCGGACGTGCAGGTGCTGGTCCGGATGGACTCCAAGCTCGTCGTCGAGCAGATGTCGGGCCGCTGGAAGATCAAGCACCCGGACATGAAGCCGCTCGCGGCGGAGGCCGCGAAGATCCTGCCGCGCGCGCAGGTGACGTACGAGTGGATCCCGCGCGAGAAGAACAAGCACGCGGACCGGCTCGCCAACGAGGCGATGGACGCGGGCAAGCGCGGCAGGCAGTGGGAGCCGTCGGGATCCACGGCCGTCTTCGACCGGGGCGCCGCCCGCGCCCTGGCCACCCCGCCGCCGTCGGGTCCCGTCGGGGACGCCGCGGCCGGGGCGGCGGCGGTACGGGCCGCCCTCGCCGCCGGGACCGGCACGCGCGGCGGCGCGACGGCGGAGCCCGCCCCGGCCGACACGCTGTTCGGGGACGCGGACATGGGCGGGGGCACGGGCGGGGGCCCTGGCGCGCACGCGTCGTCCGCTCCCGGGACGGTGGAGACGTCGGCGCCGGGCACGGCCGCTCCCGGCTGGGGCCCCGACATGGGCACCCCCGCCACCTTCGTGCTGCTGCGCCACGGCGAGACCGCCCTCACCCCGCAGAAGCGCTTCTCCGGCAGCGGCGGCTCCGACCCGGAGCTGTCCGAGGCCGGCCGTCGCCAGGCGGCGGCCGTCGCCGGGTCCCTCGCGGCCCGCGGCACCGTCCAGTCCGTGGTCAGCTCCCCGCTGCGCCGCTGCCGCGAGACGGCCCAGGCCGTCGCGGACCGCCTCGGGCTCACCGTGACGGTCGAAGAGGGCCTGCGCGAAGTGGACTTCGGCGCCTGGGAGGGGCTGACCTTCGCCGAGGTCCGGGAGCGCTTCCCGGACGACCTCCAGGCGTGGCTGGACTCGCCCCGGGCAGCCCCGACGGGCGGCGGCGAGAGCTTCGCGGCCGCCACCCGCCGGATCTCCGCGACCCGGGACCGGCTGCTGGCCGCGCACGCGGGCCGCACCACGCTGCTGGTCACGCACGTGACCCCGGTCAAGATCCTGGTCCGGCTGGCGCTGGGCGCCCCGCCGGAGTCGCTGTTCCGCATGGAGCTGTCGGCGGCCTCGGTGTCGGAGGTGGCCTACTACGCCGACGGCAACGCCTCGGTCCGCCTGCTCAACGACACCGCGCACCTGCGCTGACCCCCGCCCGCCGCCGCGAGTCGCAGGAGCAGTCGCTTGCCCCGCCTGTGATCGTCACGCAGGCGGGGCCCCTCGGCGTCCCGTCACCGTAGGCGGGGTGGCTGATCCGTTCAGGCAGCGGTCGAGGAGCGCGTGCATCCGGGGGGCGGGGAGGGACGGGTTGGCTGCGGCGCCCTCAGCGGTGCGGGGGTCGGTGAGGAGGGCTTCCAGGACCTCGGGCGTGAGGATCGGGTTGGCGGCGGCGGCCCGGCACACCGAGTCGTCAGCGTCTTCCACCGGGGGTTCGGGCAGGGTGGGATCGGCCGCGGCCAGGGCTCGTACCTCGGGATCCGGGTGGCCGATGAGGTGGGTCCGGCCGGTGCGCGGGAAGCCGGGCAGCGTCAGCAGGTCCGAACGGTGCTCCGGGCGGCTGACGAAGACGTCCAGGAGCAGGTGTGGCGGAGCCGACGGGTGGTTGCAGGCCAGCCGGATCCGGACCTCCTCGTCGTCGTCCTGCGCGAGTTTGCCGACGAGTGCCGCGGGCAGGCGGGACCAGCTCGCCGCAACGCGGCGGAGCACTGGTTCCCTGGACACCGCGCAGGCGGCGAACCAGTCGGGTGACGGCACGGTGGCCGGTTCGGGGTCCGGCTCGGTGATCGGGCAGAAGCATTCAGGACCGTGCCCGATGACCAGGTCGATCACGCGATACTCGGCCCAGGTGCGGGGGAAGGGGTGGAGGCGTGCGCGCATCCGCACGTCCTCGTCCGGGTCCTGTCTCAGCTCCGCCACCAGGTCCGGTCCCAGATCGGGCCGGGCGGCGACCATCTCGCGGACCGTCGCCTCGGGATGCCGGGCGAGCCGGGCGACGGCGTCGGCCGGAGTGTGGGGGTTCCGGGCCAGGGGGTGCACCGTGTCGTCCGCGAAGCACTGCTCGACGAGCGCGGGCGACAGAGCGCACCTGCTGAGCACGAACGGCCTGCTGCTCGGACGGATGGACGGCAGCTCGGCCTCCACCCGGTCCGGATCCAGCTTCCAGTCCTTGTCCCTCGCCGCTTCACGGACCGCGGGGTCGGGATCGTCCAACAGTCCCGCCCGCTGCGCCGGGGTGAGCGACTCCCACCGCCAAGTGGCCGCTATCCGGAGTTCGGGGTCCTCGCTGCCGGCCATGGAGCGGAAGAAGGACAGCGGGATCTGCCGGGACGACTCGAGCTCCCCGATGATCTCGTCCGCGGTGACCTTGCCGTCCTCGCCCCCGTCCCGGGCGGTCAGGAGGGTGAGGAGGATGTCTTCCGGCAGCGGCCGGACCCGGCGGGGCCAGGGACGGAGGTGAGGGTTGGCGAGCCGCGCGCGGACGAGTCCGGACGGGTCCGCTGCCAAGGGGGCGAGTCGCGAAGGGTCCACGTGCTGGTTGCGGGCGAGCGCGCCGCGGATCCGCCACTGCGGGTGGCAGAGGGCTGCGTCGATGACGGTGTCGGGCAGCTCGCGGTCCTTGCACATCAGCAGGCCGACCTCGCCGGCCGCTTGATCCAGCAGGCGTATCAGTACGTCGGAGGGCGCCGCCGGATTGAGGGCGATGCCGCGCAGCCACGGTTCACACAGAGAGTCGGACACCGCGTCATCCTGCCACCTCGTCGCGCGCCCGGACCGGGCCACGGGGCGACCGCGCCGCTGACTGGACGCTCCGTCCGCAGGCTTCCGTCCAGGCGGGCGCGAAAAAAACCGCCCCGGGCCCGGGGTGAGCCGGGGCGGGGCGGAGAGCGACAGACGAGCCGGCCTGTACGCCGGGTTCTGTCTCCCGGAGACCTCGCGGTCGCCGGGGAGACGGCCATCCATCTAGGACCGGCGTTGCCGCCGGCCTCGTGCGGTCTACCCGCGAACATCGGGCGGGCAGCCCTCAAGCGTTCGCGCAGACCCGTCCGGGGACGGATCCTCTTGACCTTGCTCCGGGTGGGGTTTACCTAGCCGCCTGGGTCACCCCAGGCGCTGGTGGTCTCTTACACCACCGTTTCACCCTTACCGGCGGCCGAAGCCGCAGGCGGTCTGTTTTCTGTGGCACTGTCCCGCGGGTCACCCCGGGTGGGCGTTACCCACCACCCCGCCCTGTGGAGCCCGGACGTTCCTCGGCGGGATCCGGAGACCCCGACGCGGCCGCCCGGCCGACTCGTCTGTCGTGCCGACCATGCTACCCGGGGCCGCGCCCCGCCTTGACCTTGACGCAGCGGCAGGGTTTCTACTGGAGGACATGCGGATCGGAGAGATCGCCGCGCTCGTCGGGCTCACCACCCGGGCGATCCGGCACTACCACCATGTCGGGCTGCTCCCGGAACCGGAGCGGCGCCCCAACGGCTACCGGGCCTACAGCATTCGCGACGCCGTCCTGCTCGCCCGCGTGCGCCGGCTCACCGAGCTCGGCCTGAGCCTCGACGAGGTCCGCGACGTGCTCGCGGACGACGCCGGGCGCGAGCTGGCCGACGTACTGGCCGAGCTCGACGCCGACCTGGCACGGCAGGAGACCGCGCTGCGGGAGCGCCGGCTGCGGCTGGCCGCGCTCCTCGCGGAGCCGCCCGGCGACACCGGGCCCGTCTCTCCCGCGCTCGCGGCGCTGCTGGCGCGGGCCCCGGAGACGGCCTCGCCGAGCGCCGCCCTGGACCGCGAGTACCTGACGCTGCTGGACACCACCGGCACCGGCGGCCGGGAGGTGTACGAGGTGCTCGGCACCATGGCCGCCGACCCGGCGGTGCTCGCACTGTACGAGCGCCTCGACGCGCTCGCCGAGGCCCCCGCCGACGATCCGCGGATCGGCCCGCTCGCCGCCGACCTGCTGGCGGCCGTCCCCGACGAGCTGTTCGCCGCGGTCCCCGCCGACGGGGCGGTCGTGACCGGGTTCAAGGAAGCGCTGCTCGCCGAGTACGCGCCCGCGCAGGCGGAGGTCGTCCGCCTGCTCATGGAAGCGTTCATGGAGAGGGGCCGGGGATGAACGGCGGCGGAACAGGGGACCGGGCGCGGGAACGGTCACGGGGCGTACGGGCGGCGCGGATCGCGGTCGCCGCCGTCCTGCCGGGGGAACTGGCCCTGGCCGTGTGCCTGGTGGCCGGTGTCCGGCCGCCGGGCTGGGCGCTGGCCGGCGCCGAGGTCCTCGTCCTGGCGGTGCTGCTGCTGGAGGCCTGGGTGCTGCGCTCCCTGTACGCCGCCGCCCGCGCCCGCGGGGAGGACCGCCGGGCGGCCCGGCGGTCGGCGCTGCGGCAGGTGGTGCCGGTGGCGGTGCGCCGCCTGCTCGTCCACGAGCTGCGCGCCGCCGGCTCCCTCGGCCGGTGGGCGCTGCGCGGGAGGCACGGGGTGGGCCCCGGGGACGTCGCCGCCGCGTACACCGGACCCCAGACGGCGATGATGTACGGCCTGGTCTTCGTGTCGGTGATCGAGACGGTGGCCCTGGCCCTCCTCATCCCCTGGCCGATCGTCCACCGGGTGGTGCTGGTGCTCGACCTGTACGGCATCGCGTTCGTCCTCGCCCTGCACGCCGCCTGCGTCACCCGGCCGCACGTGGTGCGCCCCGACGGCTCCCTGCGGATCCGGTACGGAGCCCTCTTCGACCTCGCCGTCCCGCCGGACGCGGTGGCCTCGGTCCGGGTCGACCGGCGCTACCCCGAGGGCCGGCTCGTCAGCCTCTCCGAGGACGGGGTGCTCGACCTCATCGTCGGCAGCCAGACCTCGGTGACCGTGGAGCTGAACCGGCCCCTGCCCTTCACCCGTCCGCTCGGCGGGCGCGGCGAGGCCCGTACGGTCCGCTTCCACGCCGACGACCCGCGCGCCCTGGTGGGCGCCCTGCGGCAGCCCGCCTGACGGCCCCGGACCCCGCCGGCACGCCACCCCGTCCCGCCGCCGCCCGCGCCGGCTCAGGCCAGGGCGAACAGGACCTTCGCCGTGCCGGGGTCCGCCGCCGTCAGCCGGACCCGGACGCGTTCGCCGAGCGGAAGCGCCCGCCCGGTGGACTCGACGCGGCCGACGACCGCGGGATCCGCCAACTGGACCGTGCCGACCAGCGGCTCGCGCTCCCGGACGTCGATCACCGTCGCCTCGAAGGACTCCCCGACGCGGTCCCTGAGCAGGGCGGCCTCCACGAGGTCCACGCACTCCCGCTCGACCGCGTTCGCCCGCCGCGTGCCCTCGGCCATCTCCCGCGGCAGGGCCGCCAGCGCCGACAGCACCCACTCGGGCGTCCCGGCCCCGGCGGCCGCCGCGACGCACAGCTCGCCGCCGTAGCGGTCGACCAGCCGGCGCAGCGGCGCCGTGCAGTGCGTGTACGGGGCCGCCACCGCCGCGTGGACCGCCGGATCGGGGGTCTGGCCGCCGGTGAAGACGGTGTAGCCCGCGCCCCGCAGCAGGGTGGTGCACTCCTGGAGGAAGGCGGCGTGGGCCGGGCGGTGCGGATCGAGGGAGCGGACGAGTTCGGCGTACGGGACGTGGTGCGGCCAGTCGATCCCCAGGGCCTTCGCCGCCCTCCGCAGCCGCCCGACGGCGCCGTCCGGCGCGGCGGGCAGGGTGCGCAGGATGCCGGTCCCGGCGGCGAGCATCAGGTCGGCGGCGGCCATGCCGGTCATGAGGGAGATCTGCGCGTTCCAGCCGTCGGCGGGCAGCGTGGCGCGGTACGCGAGGCGGTAGGTGCCGTCGTGCCCGACGACCTCCTGCTCGGGCACGTTCAGCGAGATGCCGCCGCGCTCGCGCTCCAGGGCCTCGCGGAGCCGGCCGATGTCCTCCAGCAGGGCGAGGGGTTCCTCGGCGGTGCCGGTGTCGATGGCCTTCTGGACGCCGTCGTAGTCGAGCTTGGCCCGGCTGCGGACCAGTGCGCGGCGTACGTCGACGGCCTCGGTGCGGCCGTCCGGGTCGAGGTCGAGGCGCCACAGGAGTGCCGGGCGGGTCCGGTCGGGCAGCAGGCTGGCCGCGCCCTCCGAGAGCACGGCCGGGTGCAGCGGGACCCGGCCGTCGGGGAAGTACAGGGTGGTGACCCGGCGGTGGGCCTCCGCGTCGAGCGGGCCGCCGGGGGTGACGAAGGCGGCGACGTCGGCGATGGCGTAGTGCACGCGGTAGCCGCCGCCGGGCCGTCGCGCCAGGTGCATGGCCTGGTCGAGGTCGACGGAGGCCGGCGGGTCGATCGTGAACAGGGGAAGCCCGGTGGCGTCGTACTCCGGCAGCCGGGGATCGCGGGCGGCCCGCTCCGCCTCGGCGAGCACGTCGGCCGGGAACTCCTGCGGCACCTCCGGCTTCGTCCGCAGGTCACGCAGCGCCGCCCGCAGGGCAGCCCCGTCTGCGCCGGTGATGTGCAGGTGACGGCGTGGCATGGACCGAGCGTAGGGCCGTCCGGCCGGGGCGGCACGGCGAGCCGTCTACCCTGGCTCCGGGGCCGCATCCCCTGCGCCGTGTCGTACCGAAGGAGAACCACCGTGCTCGTGCTGCTGCCGCCCTCCGAGGGAAAGGCCGCCGGCGGCTCCGGCGCACCGCTGGACCCCGGGTCGCTGTCGCTGCCCGGACTGGCCCCGGCCCGTGCCGCGGTACTGGAGGAGTTGGTCGCCCTGTGCGGCGCGGGCGACGACACCGCGGCGCGCGAGGTGCTGGGCCTGAGCGAGGGACTGCGCGGAGAGGTCGCCAAGAACGCGGAGCTGCGCACGGCGGCCGCCCGCCCGGCGGGCGAGGTCTACACGGGCGTCCTGTACGACGCCCTGGACCTGGCCGGTCTGACCCCGGAGGCGCGCAAGCTCGCCGATGACGCGCTGCTCGTGTTCTCCGGCCTGTGGGGCGCGGTCCGGGTCACCGACCGCATCCCCTCGTACCGCTGCTCGATGGGCGTGAAGCTGCCGGGGCTGGGCGCGCTCGGCGCGTACTGGCGCGGTCCGATGGCGGAGGTGCTGCCGAGCGCGGCGGGGGAGGGCCTGGTCCTGGACCTGCGCTCGTCGGCGTACGCGTCCGCGTGGAAACCGAAGGGCGAGGTGGCGGGGCGGACCGCGACCGTGCGGGTGCTGCACGCGCAGATCGTCGACGGCGTGGAGAAGCGGTCGGTGGTCAGCCACTTCAACAAGGCGACGAAGGGCCGGATGGTCCGGGACCTGCTGCTGGCGGGGGCCGTTCCGGCCGGGCCCGCCGAGCTGGTCGAGGCCCTGCGGGACCTGGACTACACCGTCGAGGCCGAGGCGCCCGCGAACGCCGGCAAGGCCTGGTCGCTCGACGTGGTCGTGTCCCAGATCCACTGACCCGCTGATCCGGTACGCCGGAACCGCCCGGCCCCGTCCGTCCGACGGGGCCGCGCGTCACCGGCTCGCTGTCCGCAGGGGCTACGCGCGGCCGAGCGGCCAGGCGACCGTGGCCGGGACCTGGTCCGAGGCGCCGGCGTACTGGGCGCAGGCGTCGGTCAGGGTCTCCAGCAGGGTCAGCGGGTCCGGGAGGGGGTGCTCGATGCCGCGGAGCCAGGTCACCGCCTCGTCACCGGGGAGGGCCGCCGGCGGCACCAGGACGTAGCTGCCGCGGCAGTGCCAGCGCAGCCCGGGGTGCTCGTCCATCGTCTCGGGGTGGCAGTCCAGTTCGCAGGGCCACCACTCGTCCTCGTCCTCGGGGGTGCCGCGGGTGGCCGTGAAGAACAGCATCCGTGCCTGGTCGCCCGTACCGCCGGACTCGGCGACCGGACCGACGTCGATCCCGGCCTCCAGCAGGCGGGCCAGAGCGCCGGCGCCGGCTTCGAGGGGGACGTCGAGCACGTCGTGGACCATGCCCGTCGCGGTGATGAAGTTGGCCTGGGGCTGGTTGCGGGCCCAGCGCTCGACCTGGGCGCGGTCGGTGGTGGACTGGGTCTGCCAGGCGAAGGAGACGGGGTGCCGCGCGGGCGTCGGACAGCCGATCCGGTCGCACGAACACCGGTAGCCGACGGGGTGGGCCGCGGGGGAGAGCGGCAAGCCGGCGGCGGCGACGGCCAAGAGGAGCGCCTCGCGCTCGCGTCCGGGATCCTCGGCGGTGGGTTTCTGCCGCCGGCGCAGCCACTGGGACATCCTGCTCTCGCCGCGTTGGACGCGGCCGGACTCAGACCCCATCTATCCCCTCACCAAACCGAACCGTTAACCCGGCAGACGTTTCCATGCTCCCACCATCCTGCGCCCCGGGTGACCGGACTCCTCAACCGGGGGGCTGAGGAGGGGCAGTGGACAACCCTAGGATAAGCGCATGATTCGGGCATATGTTCCCGAGCTCTCGTCCCTCCCGCCCCGCCTAACCCTCGGTGACGTTTGCCACCCCGCCCAGCACCCGGTCCACGAGCGCGTCGGTGTACGCGTGCGTGAGCGGACCCGTGCGCAGCAGCCAGCGGTACGTCAACGGCCCGAGCAACATCTCCACCGTCAGGCGTAGATCCGTGTCCGGCGCGAGCCGGCCCGCCTCCCGCGCCGTGCGCAGCCGCTCCTCGTACAGCGCGAGCTGCGGCTCCAGCAGCTGCTCCGCGAAACGGGCGCCGAGCCCGGGGTCGGTCGCCCCGGCGGCGGCCAGGGCGCGTGCGGGGGCCTCGTACTTCGGGTCGCCGAACTCGTCCACGGTCGCGCGCAGCACGTGTTTCAGGTCGGCCGCGAGGTCCCCGGTGTCCGGGAAGCCGGTCCAGCCGCCCTCCGTCTCCGCGTCCCCGGCGAGGGCCAGCGAGGCGTCCAGGAGGACCGCGGCCTTCGACGGCCACCACCGGTAGATGGTCTGCTTGCCGACCCCGGCGCGGGCCGCGATGGCCTCGACGGTCAGCCGGTTGTAGCCCACCTCCCCGACCAGGGCGAGAGCGGCGTCGAGGATGGCGCGCCGGGAGCGGTCGCTGCGGCGGGCGGCGTCAGGGGTCTTGGTCATGCGGGGAACGTACCAACCCGAGACGTCTCGTCTTTTCCCGGCGCTCCCTTGAACCACCCGGTCAGGTGGCTGCGCCGTTCCCCCGGAGGGGAGACGATTCTCTCCACACGCGACGCGTAGTCGTGCAAGTCGTGAGGAGCCTTCTTTGCGCAGAGACGCCACACCCCGGCGCTACCTGATGTGCCCACCGGCACACTTCAAGGTCACCTACTCCATCAACCCGTGGATGGATCCCACGAAACCGGTGGACCTGCCGCTCGCCCTCGCCCAGTGGGAGGACCTGAGGGACCGCTACCGCTCGCTCGGGCACACGGTCGAAACCCTCGTACCGGACCCCGCGCTGCCCGACATGGTCTTCGCGGCGAACGGCGCCCTGGTCGTCGACGGCCGGGTGCTCGGCGCCCGGTTCGCCCACCCGGAACGGACCGCCGAGGCCGCCATCCACCTCGACTGGTTCCGCTCCCACGGGTACCGGGACGTCCACGAGCCGGCCCACGTCAACGAGGGCGAGGGCGACTTCGCCGTCACCGCCGGCTACCTGCTGGCCGGGCGGGGCTTCCGCTCCAGCCCGCTCTCGCACGACGAGGCCCAGGAGTTCTTCGGCCGCCCGGTCATCGGCCTCGACCTGGTCGATCCGCGCTACTACCACCTGGACACGGCGCTCAGCGTGCTGGACGGCGACGAGATCATGTACTACCCGGACGCGTTCTCGCCCGGCAGCCGGGCCGTGCTCAGGCGCCTCTTCCCGGACGCGCTGATCGCCGACGGGCAGGACGCCGCCGCGCTCGGCCTGAACGCCGTCTCCGACGGTCGGCACGTCCTGCTCCCGCAGGCGGCCACCGGACTGCTGGGGCCGCTTCGGGACCGGGGGTTCGAGCCCGTCCCGATGGACCTGGGAGAGCTGCTCAAGGGCGGCGGCAGCGTGAAGTGCTGCACCCAGGAGCTGCGGCCCTAGCGCCGGGCACGGCTGCCCGCGCCGCCGGCCGCGGGCAGCTCCCCGGCCGCCCGGCGCGGGCGGCCGGGCACTCCCTAGGGGGCCGGCGGCCACTCCCGGCCCCAGTCGACGTCCCGCGCCGCCTTGTAGAGGTCGCCGTGGCGCTTGGTCACGGTGGCCCGGGTCAGGCCCGGCGCGTCCCCGTCCTGCGGACCGCAGAGCTCCAGCAGGACGAGCCCCTTGCGGATCTGCGGCCGCCGCGTGATCCGGTGCGCCGCCGGCTCGACCGGGAAGCGGGTCGCGGCGACGTAACTGAACTTCTCGTCCTCGTACGCGAGGGAGCCGCCCTTGACCTTGCGGTGCAGGGAGGACCGGCTGACGCGCGCCGAGAAGTGGCACCAGTCCTGGCCGACCTCGATGGGGCAGGTCCCGTCGTGCGGGCACGGGGCGGCCACCCGCATCCCGGCCGCGATCAGCTGCTCGCGGGCCTCGCGGACGCGCAGGTACCCCTCCGGTGTGCCCGGCTCGATCAGCACCACGGCCTGCCCGGCCCGCGCCGCCTCGGCGACGACGGCCGTGCGCGCCTGCGGGGTCAGCTCGCCGAGCACGTACGAGACCGTCACCAGGTCGGCGTCGGGGACGGCCAGCCCGGAGCCGATGACGGCCCGCCGCCACCCGGCCGCGCGCAGCGCCGCCGAGGAGGACGCCCCCGCCAGCTCCCGGCCCAGGGCCAGGGCGGGCTCCGCCCAGTCCAGCACCGTCGTCGCGCGGGGGCCGTCCCAGGTGGCGTCCACCGCCCAGGTCGCGGCTCCCGTACCGCCGCCCACGTCCACGTGCGAGGCGGGGGACCAGCCGGGCGCCGCCAGCGCGAGGGCGTCCAGGGCCGCCCGTACGGCCTCGAAGGTGGCGGGCATCCGGTAGGCCGCGTACGCCACCACGTCGGAGCGGTCGCGCAGGACGGGCACGTCCGTGGGGGTCTCCCCGCGGTAGCTGGCGATGAGCCGCTCGACGGCGGCGGTGGCCTGCTTCGGCGGGAGTCCGTCGAGCAGCCCGCCGAGCACGCTGCGGAGGGTCTCGGCGCTGGTGGTGGGGGTGGTGGCGTTCACCCGCGAAGTTTACGGCGCCCCCACGGGGCCCCGGGCCGCACGCCGGGCCGCCCGGCCGCCCGGCGCGGGTCCCGTACCCGTACGCCTACCCGGCCGGTTGCGCGGCCTGCGCCTCGCGGGCCTGCCAGGGGCGGCACATCCCGAGGAAGCAGCCGACCGCCAGCAGCGAGCACACCAGCTGCACCACCGCCATCGGCACGGCCGTGTCCTCGCCCGCGATCCCGACCAGCGGCGAGGCGATCGCCCCGACCAGGAACGAGGAGGTGCCCAGCAGGGCCGAGGCCGAGCCGGCCGCGTGCGGGGTCCGCATCAGCGCCTGCGCGTTGGTGTTCGGCAGCACCAGGCCCATCGCCGACATCAGCACGAACAGCCCGGCGGACACCGGGACCAGCCCGACCTCCCCGAACACGCCGGTCGACATCAGCAGCAGCGCCACCGAGGCGGCGGTGATGACCCCGAGGCCCACGGCCAGGGCCTTGTCCAGACTGACCCGCCCGACCAGCAGCTTGCCGTTGACCTGGCCGACGATGATCAGGCCGACGGAGTTGAGGCCGAAGAGCAGGCTGAACGTCTGCGGCGAGGCGCCGTAGATCTCCTGCACCACGAAGGGGGAGGCGGAGATGTACGAGAACAGCACCGCGAACGCGAAGCCGCCGGCCAGGGTGTAGCCGGCGAAGACCCGGTCGCCGAGCAGCCCGCGCATGGTGCGCAGGGCCGAACCGACGCCGCCGGTGTGCCGACGTTCGGGCGGCAGCGTCTCGTCGAGCCTGCGCCACACGACCAGGGTGAGCACCAGCCCCACGGCGGTGAGGACGACGAACACCCCGCGCCAGTCGGCGAAGCGGAGCACCTGGCCGCCGATGAGCGGGGCGACGATCGGGGCGGCCCCGGATATGAGCATCAGGGTGGAGAAGAACCGGGCCATCTCGACCCCGTCGTACAGGTCGCGCACGACGGCCCGGGCGATGACGATCGCCGCCGCGCCGGCCAGGCCCTGGAGCAGCCGGAAGGCGATCAGCAGCTCGGTGGTCGGGGCCAGCGCGCAGATGGCGGTGGCGAGGACGTAGACGACCATGCCCGCCAGCAGGGGCCTGCGGCGGCCCCACTTGTCGCTCATGGGGCCGATGACGAGCTGGCCCAGTGCCATGCCGGCGAGGCAGGCGGTGAGGGTGAGCTGCACGGTCGCGGCCGGGCTGTTCAGCGCGGTCGTGACCTGCGGCAGGGCCGGCAGGTACATGTCCATCGACAGCGGCGGGAGAGCGGTCAGCCCGCCGAGTATGAAGGTGACCAGCAGACCGGTGCGGCGGGCGGCCGTCAGGGGTGCGGTGGCCGCGGGGGCGGAGGTGGATTCGGGCGACGACTCGTGCGACGGGGCCGTCGCGGGGCCTCTCTCCGACATGCGGAACTCCAGTCATCTCGTCTGTTTTCTGACCCCTGACCGACCCATGCTCTCAGCTGTCGGAACGTCCGGAGGCCGGCGCCCGGTGTGACGTAGCCTGCGGCCCCATGAACGAACGTGGGAAGAAGATCGCCGTGGTGACCGGGGCCGGCTCCGGGATCGGCCGCTCCGTGGCCCTCACCCTGGCGGCGGCCGGCTGGGCGGTGGCCGCGGCGGGCCGCCGGACCGGGCCGCTGGAGGACACGGCCGCGGCGGCGGGAGCGGGCGCGGAGGTGCTCCCCGTACGGGCGGACGTGAGTGATCCGGGCGACGTGACCGCGCTGTTCGGGGCGGTCCGGGAGCGGTACGGCCGCCTCGACCTCCTCTTCAACAACGCCGGCACCTTCGGCCCGGGCGGCGTCGCCCTGGAGGACATCACCTACGAGGCCTGGCGCTCCGTCGTCGACGTCAACCTGACCGGCGCGTTCCTGTGCGCCCAGGCGGCCTTCCGCCAGATGAGGGCGCAGGACCCGCAGGGCGGCCGGATCATCAACAACGGCTCCATCTCGGCGCACGTGCCGCGCCCGCACTCCATCGCCTACACGGCCACCAAGCACGCGGTGACCGGCCTGACCAAGTCCCTGTCGCTGGACGGACGCCCGTACCGCATCGCCTGCGGCCAGATCGACATCGGCAACGCGGCGACCGACATGACCGAGCGGATGCAGACGGGCATCCTCCAGGCCAACGGGCAGCTCGCCGTCGAACCGGTGATGGACGCGGCCGACGTGGCCCGCACGGTGCTGCACATGGCGGAGCTCCCGCTGGAGGCGAACGTGCAGTTCGCGACGGTGATGGCGACGAACATGCCGTACGTCGGGCGCGGCTGAGGCGGCTGAGGCAGCTGAGGCAGCTGGGCAGCTGAGGCGGCTGAGGCGACTGGGGCGGCTGGGGCGCCTGAGCAGTTGAGGCGGCTGGGGTGCGAAACCGGGAATGGCGTGCGGGCGGCGGAGGTTGAGCGGGTCATGACGACCGAAGTGCTGCGCTACACCGCCTTCTCCGACGACCCGGCGGGCGGCAACCCCGCCGGGGTCGTGCCCGACGCGGCCGGGCTGGACGCCGCCGCGATGCTGGAGATCGCCGCCGGACTGGGCTACAGCGAGACCGCCTTCCTGACCGCGCCCCCGCCGGGGCTGGGCGGCGAGCCCGGCCGCGCCTTCACCGTGCGCTACTTCAGCCCCAAGACCGAGGTCCCCTTCTGCGGGCACGCCACGGTGGCCACCGCCGTGGCGCTGGCCGAGCGGATCGGCCCCGGGGAGCTGCTGTTCGCCACGCGGGCCGGGACCGTTCCGGTCTCGGTCACCTCCGCGGAGGGCCGGCTGCGGGCCGTGCTGACCAGCGTCGAGCCGCACACCGAGGACATCGCCGACGCCGACCTCGCCGAGGCGCTGGCCGCGCTCGGCTGGCCGGCGGCGGACCTGGACCCGGCGTTCCCGCCGCGGATCGCCTACGCCGGAGCCCGGCACCTGGTGCTCGGCGCCGCCACCCGCGCCCGGCTCGCCGACCTCGACTACGACTTCGCCCGGCTGGAGGCGCTGATGCGGCGCCTGGACCTCGTCACGGTCCAGCTGGTGCACCGGGCGGGCCCGGCGGAGTTCCACGTACGGGACCCCTTCCCCGTCGGCGGCGTCGTCGAGGACCCGGCGACGGGGGCCGCGGCCGCGGCGTTCGGGGCGTACGCGCGGGAGCTGGGCCTGGTCCCGCAGGACGCCGTGCTGACGCTGCACCAGGGAGAGGACATGGGGCGCCCGGGGGTGCTCACCGTGGAGCTGCGCGCCGGGGACCCGCGGGTACGGGTCGGCGGCGCGGGCGTACGGATCCCCTGACGGCGCAGCCCCCCGCCGGACCGGCCCCGGAGCGGGTCAGCCGCCCTGTGCGGCGCCCGCGGGCGGGGCGGGCGCCGCGGCCGTCGGTGCGGACGGTGTCCGCGGGGGGCGAGTCCCCGTCAGGAAGAGGGTCAGGACCGGAACCGGGTACAGCACCCGCACGGTCAGCTGGAGCACGGTCGGGCGCCGCCTTGCCCGGGAGGACACGGCGAGGAAGCCGCCGCGCGGACGGGAACCACCAGCGGAGCGCCGGAGCGGGGGTGCGCGAAGACCTCCACGGGCTGCCGGTAGACCCGGCTCAGCAGGGCGTCCCCGAAGACCTCGGACGGCGGCCCGTCCGCCGCGATCCGCCCGTCGTGCAGGACGGCGGCCCGGTCCGCGTAGGCCGCGGCCAGCCCCAGGTCGTGCAGGACGACGACCACGGCGTCCCCGGCGGCCGCCCGTTCCCGGCAGATCCGCAGCACGAGCTCCTGGTGGCGCAGGTCGAGGGCGGCGGTGGGCTCGTCCAGGAGCAGCAGCGGAGCGCGCTGGGCGAGGACGCGGGCCAGCGCGACGCGGGCCCGCTCGCCGCCGGACAGGGCGGAGAAGGCGCGTCCGGCGAAGTCGGCGACCTCGGTGGCGGCCATGGCCGCGGCCACCGCCTCCTCGTCGGACTCGGCGAACGGGGTGCCCGCCCAGGGCGCCCGGCCCATCCGTACGACGTCCTCCACCGGGAAGGGGAAGGACAGCGCGGCCGACTGGGGGAGCACCGAGCGGCGCAGGGCGAGGTCGGCGGCGCTCCAGTCGCCCACCGGCCGGCCGTCGATGCGGATCTCACCGGCGGCGGCGGGCAGGTCGGCGGCGAGCGCCGCCAGCAGGGTGGACTTGCCGGCGCCGTTCGGGCCCACCAGCGCCAGCACCTCCCCGGCGCGGGCGCTCAGTTCGATGCCGGCCAGGACCTCGCGCTGCCCGAGGCGTACGTGCAGGCCGGTGACCTCGGCGAGGACCGCTCCGGGGGCGGGCCGGGCCGGGACGGTGCGCTTCTTCCGGGAGAGCAGCCCGGTCAGCCTGCTGGTCACGCCCAGCCTCCTTGCCTGCGGCGGGTGCGGCGCAGCAGCCAGAAGAAGAACGGGCTGCCGATCAGGGCGGTCAGTACGCCGAGCGGCAGCTCGGCGGGCTGGGCGACGGTCCGGGCGGCCAGGTCGCCCGCGACGAGGACGACCGCGCCGGCGAGGGCGCTGCCGGGGACGAGGAAGCGGTGGCCGGGGCCGTTGGCCATGCGCAGCAGGTGCGGGACGAGCAGGCCGATGAAGGTGATGACGCCGGCTACGGCGACGGCGGCCGCGGTCAGCAGGGCGACGACCAGGACGAGGACGAGGCGCAGCCGCTCCACGTCGATGCCGAGGTGGCGGGCGGGCCGTTCGCCGAGGGCCAGCAGGTCGAGGCGGCGGGCGTAGAAGGGGGCGACGAGCAGGCCGGCCAGGGCGCAGGGCAGGACGGCGAGGACCTTGGGCCAGGTTGCCTGGGCGAGGGAACCGAGCTGCCAGAAGGTGATCTGGTTGACCTGGCCGCTGTCGGCGAAGAAGACGAACAGGCCGATGAGGGCGCCGGCGAAGGCGTTGACGGCGATGCCGGTGAGGATGAGGGTGACGACCTCGGTCTTGCCGCCGTTGCGGGAGAGCAGGTAGACGGCGCTGACGGTGATCAGACCCGCGACGAAGGCGCACACCGTGATCGTCCAGTTGCCGAAGAAGCTGAGCCCGAGGCCGATGGCGGCGACCGCGCCGACGGCGGCTCCGGCCGAGATCCCGATGACGCCGGGCTCGGCCAGGGGGTTGCCGAAGACGCCCTGCATGAGGGCGCCCGCGCAGCCGAGGCCGGCGCCGACGAGCAGGGCGAGGACGACGCGGGGGAGGCGTACGTTCCACAGCACGCTCTCCCCGACCCGGTCGAGCGGCGCCCCGCCGAGCCCGGCGCGGTGCTGGACGGAGGCGAGGACGTCACCGAGGGGGATGCGGTAGGCGCCGGTGCCGGCGGAGACCAGGGCGAGCACGAGGAGGGCGGCGACCAGGGCCGCGGTGAGCAGCAGGGCCTTGCGGCGGCGGGGCTTCCGCGGGGCGGCGGGGGGCCCGGGGGTGCCGGGTCGGGGTGTGCCGGGTCCGGGGGTGCCGGGTCCGGGGGTGCCGGGTTCGGGTCCGGCGGGGTCCGGGGCGCCGGGGTCCGGGGCGGCGGGGGTGCCGGGTCCGGGCGGGCGCCGGGGCGTCTCCTCGGATGCCGAACGTGACGGGGCGTCGGACAGTGACGCGGCACAGTGTTCGGCACCCTGCGGGGAGCGCCCCGGCACCCGCCCGGACCCGGCGGCCCGCTGCGTGACGGGCGCGGCGTGTCCGGCTCGGGCCGGGGCCTCCGCCTTCGCGGGGGTGGGTTCGGGGGTGGGTTCGGAGGTGGGTTCGGGGGTGGTGTTCGTCGGGTGGGGGGTGTGGGGCTGGGGCACGTCAGGCGCCCTTGCCGTAGAGCTGGGCGACGAGGGAGGCCAGGACCTGGTCGGTGCGCGGACCGTAGTTCAGCAGGACGCCGTCGTCGACGCTGAGCACCCGGCGGTCCATGCCGGCCGGGGTCTGGGCGACGCCCGGGATCTTGACGAGGCCGTCGACGCCGCCGACCGATTCGAGGCCCTTGGACATGACCAGGATCGCGTCGGGGGCGGCGGCCGCCAAAGCCTCGCTGGTGATCGGGGTGAAGTCCTTGCCGAGGCCGGAGTCCTTGCCCGTGTCGACCGCGCCGGCCGCCTCCAGCAGCGAGGCGGCGCCGGAGTCGGAACCGCCGAGGAGGTAGACGGAGGCGGTGCCGCGCAGGTAGAGGAAGGCCACGCGGGGCTTCGTGCCGGAGGCGGCCGGAACGTCCTCGCGGACGGCGGCGATCCGGTCGGCGGTGCGCTGGTTCAGCCGCGTGCCCGCCTCCTTGACGCCGAGCGCGGCGGCGACCGCGTCGATGCGCTTCGGTACGTCCTCCAGGCTCTTGGCCGGGGCGATGACGAGGACCGGGATGCCGGCGTCGCGGATCTGCCGGATCGCCTCCGCCGGTCCGCTGGTGGTCTCCGCGAGCACCAGCGTCGGGCGCAGCGAGAGCACGCTCTCGGCGGAGACGTCGTGGCCGCGCGTCACCACGGGCAGCTGCGCGGCCTGTTCGAAGGTGGCGGTGATGTCCCGGGCGACGACCTGCTCGCCGAGCCCGAGGGTGTGGACGATCTCGTTGAGGCTGCCGGTCAACGGGACGACGCGGTCCGCCGAGGCGACCGTGACCCGGGCTCCGTCCACCGAGGGCACGGTGACGGGCAGGACCGGGGCGGGTGGCGGGGACAGGGGCTCGACCCGGTCCGGGGTGGAGGGGGCGGAGCGGGCGGGCGTGCCCGCGGGCGTGGCCGTACCCCCGCAGCCCGTCACGGCCAGGGCCAGGGCGACCAGAGCGGCCGTCAGGGCGAGGCGCGTGCGGGAGAGGCGGGATGACGCGGCGGGCGAAGGCACGAATGCACCGTCCTGTTCGGGCGGCCGGCTGACTGCCTGGCTGACTGTTGAACTTTTGACGACCGGCGGGGTTCCATATCCGGGCAGAGTTAGCTTAGGTTAGCCTAACCTCAGTTGCTAGCTCCCGGAGGGACCTTCATGCCCGCACGGCCCGCCTGCTTGTTCGCATTCGCCCTGAGTGCGGCCCTGTTGGGTGTCCTGCTTCCCGCTACCGCCGCCCAGGCCGCCGACCGTGCCGTGCAGGGGGGCCGACTGGACTGGGGCATCAAATCGTCGTTCCAGAGTTATGTCACCGGGCCCATCGCGAAAGGCGGATTCAAGCTGAAGAGCGGCGCCGCCACCGTCGGCGGCAGCCTCTTCCGCTTCCACTCGGCGGCCGGGTCCTACGACCCGGACAGCGGTGAGTTCAGCGCCTCCTTCAGCGGCGGGGTGACCTTCCAGGGCCACCAGCGGCCCGACGGCACGAACGAGCTGGACATGACCATCAGCCGCCCCACCGTCAAGATTTCCGGCGGTCGCGGGACGCTGTACGTGGACGTCTCCAGCAGGGCCAAGGGCAGTGGGGCGGTCACGAACCAGTCCCAGGTCGCCTTCGCCTCGCTCGGCCTCGGCGGCATCGACATGAAGGGCGGCGGCACCCCGATCGCCCTCTCCGGCGTCCCGGCCACCCTCACCGCCCAGGGCGCCCAGGCCTTCGCGGGCTACTACGCGGCCGGCGCACAGCTCGACGCCGTCTCCCTCTCGGCCGACGTCAAGGCCCCGGCCGCCGGCCCGGCGCAGCCCGCCGCCTCGCCCAGCGCGCAGCCGAGCACCTCCGCCGAAACCCCGCAGACGGCGGGCGCCTTCAGCGACGCCGCCGTCGACTGGGGTGTCCGGCGCACCTTCCGCGAGTACGTCACCGGCTCCATCGGCCAGGGCAAGTGGACCCTCGCCGAGGGCGCCCAGGACGGCGGCGCGCTGTTCCGCTTCCCCCGGGGCAAGGGCACGTACGACGGCCAGAAGGGCACCCTTGACGCGGCCTTCGCGGGCAGCGTCCGGTTCACCGGGGCCCACCTGGACCTCGCGCTCGGCAAGGTGGGCGTCAGGGTGGAGAACGGCAAGGGCGTCCTGACCGCCGACGTCACCACCGGCAGCGTCGCGTTGCCCGCCGTCGCGCTGGTCGAGTTCGACGCCAAGGGCCTGAAGACCGAGGGGGGGCTCGCCACCCTCACCGAGGCCCCTGCCACGCTCACCGAAGGCGGCTCCCGGGCCTTCAACTCCATGTACAAGGCGGGTACCGAGATGGACCCCGTCTCGCTCGCCGTCGCCCTCGACGCCACCGCGAAGCTCCCGGCCCTCCCCGACCTGGGCTCCACGGACGCGCCCGCTCCGGCGCCGTCGGCCCCCGCTCCCGCCCCCGCTCCGGCCGCCCGGGCGGCGGAGCCCTCGAACACCGGGCTGTACGCCGCCCTCGCCGTGGCCCTGCTGGTCCTGGTCGGCGGCGCGGCCTTCCCGGTGGTGCGAAAGCGCCGTGCGGCGGCGGCCGACGCCGCGCCCGCCGACGGCCCCGCGCCCACCGACGCGCAGTAGCAAAACCCCCTTCCCCTTCCCCTTCCCCTCGCTCCAGGAGTACCCCGCCATGTCGTCCACCCGTCGCCCGACAGCCGTCGCGGCCGCCATCCTCACCGCCGCCGCCCTGGGCACCACCGCCTTCGTCCTGCCCGCCACGGCCGCCGGCACCCCGGCCGTGGCCCCGCACGCGGGCGGTGCCCCGACGGCGCCGATGAAGATCATCGGCGGCACCCTCGACTGGGGCGTCCTCGCCAGCTACCGCGCGTACGTGACGGGGATGGCCAAGGGCACCGTCACCCCGGCCGACGGCGCCGAGGCCAACGCGGACGGGACCCTCCGGTTCGGCGGGGCCACCGGCCAGTACGACCCGACCGCCGGTCACGTGGTGAAGGCCGCCTTCCAGGGCAGCGTCACCTTCTCCTCGCCCGCCCCGCCGGCCGGCCACGGCTTCACGGTCAAGCTCTCCGACTTCCGCATCGACACCGGCACCAAGAAGCTCACCGCCGACGTCACCAAGGGCGCGGACACCGCCCAGGACGTGCCGCTCGCCGCGGTCGCCTTCGGCGGTCAGGCGATGGACAAGCTCGCGACCACCCTCACCAAGGAGGCCGCGGACGCGCTCGGTTCGGCGGGCTACGAGGGCAAGCTCGGCGACCCGCTCACCGCCAAGCTGGAGTTCGAGAAGCCGAAGCCGACCCCCACGCCGACCCCCACCCCCACCCCCACCCCCACGCCGACCCCCACCCCCACGCCGACTCCTACGCCGACCGCGACGAAGCCGACGCCCACCGCGCCGCCGACCGCGACGAAGCCGGCGGCGACGCCCGCCGCGACCGCCACCGGGCAGCCCACGGCCCCGGCCGGCGCGCAGAAGGTCCTCAGCGCCAAGCTGACCTGGGGCGTGAAGGGGTCCTTCCGCACGTACGTCCTGAGCGCGGGCTCCGTCACCCCGTCCGGCGGCGCCGCCCAGAACGGCGACCTGTACGACTTCGCCCTCGCCGAGGGCGAGCTCGACGCCGCGAAGCAGAAGCTGAACGTCTCCTTCGAGGGCAGCCTCCGCTTCCAGTACACCGGCCACGGCATCGACATGAGCTTCGGCAACCCCCGTGTCGAGGCCACCGGCAAGACCGGCACCCTGTACATGGACGTCGAGAACGCCTCCGGCAGCAAGACGGCCGTCCCGTTCGCCACGCTCGACCTGTCGAAGACCGACTACAGGACCAAGGGCGGCGTGCTGACCCTCGGCGGCGTCCCGGCGGCCTTCACCGCCCAGGGCGCGGCGGTCTTCGCCAACGACACCACCGGCTCCCTGTACAAGGCCGGCGACGCCGTCGACCCGCTGAGCTTCTCGGTGGCCGTGGACGAGGACGCCGTCCTCCCGGCCACGGGCGGCTCGACCGGCGGCTCCTCCTCCACGGGCGGTACCGGTGGTACCGGCGGCACCGCGGGCGGAGGCTCCGTCGGCGGCGGCTCGGTCGGCGGCAACCTCGCCGCCACCGGCGCCGAGATCCCGGCCGGCACCCTGCTCGGCGCCTCCGGCGTGGTCATCGCGGCCGGCGCGGGCGCGGTGTACTTCGCCCGCCGTCGCCGCACGGCCCGGAACTGAGCCGTGCTTCAATGCCCGCGTGAACGATCTCGACGTCCTCAAGGTCTTCTGCGCGGGTGACGGCCGGTACGGCAACCCGCTCGGAGTCGTACGCGACGGCCGGACCTGCCCCGACGATGCGTCGCGGCAGGCCCTGGCCGCCGAACTCGGCTACAGCGAGACGGTGTTCGTCGACGACCCCGAGCGCGGAGTCGTCGACATCCGCACCCCCGGCGCCCGGATGTCCTTCGCGGGACACCCGCTGGTCGGGGTCGCGTGGTTGCTGGACATCGAGGAGCTGCAGCCGCCGGCGGGCTCCGTATGGGCGCGTGACGACGGGGAGTTCACCTGGATCACGGCCCGCCCGGAGTGGGTCGAGGGCAAGCGCACCGAGCAGTACGCGAGCGCGGCCGAGGTCGAGGCGCTGCCCGCCCCGCCCCCGGGCGAGGGCTGGCTGTACGCCTGGGCCTGGGAGGACGAGACCGCGGGCCGCGTGCGTGCCCGCGGTTTCCCGCGCCGCCCGGACGGGGCCGTCGTAGAGGACGAGGCCACCGGCTCGGCGGCCATCCTGCTGACGGTCCAGCTGAACCGGGCCCTGAACATCACCCAGGGCGCGGGTTCCCAGATCCTCACCGCGCCCGGCCCGGACGGCACCGTCGAGGTCGGCGGCCGCGTCCGCTTCGCCGCCACGGGCTGAGCGCGGCGCCGGGAACGGGGCGCCCGGCACCGTGCCGAGCACGGCGAAAGGGCCGGCCCGGTGCGTCACGCAC